>DASWSO010000419.1:0-5424 GCA_036402635.1 Xanthobacteraceae bacterium | reverse complement strand
GATGCGGAGCCTGGCGTCGATCCCGAGCGTGATGAGGTTCTTGATGAACGGCATATGGTGGGCCTGGAACGACGGCTCGTCGATCAGGAATTCAAGTCCAAGGGGCTCGCCCTGCGGCGAGACCCGCTTGCGGTCCTTGATGACGTAGCCGGCGTCCTGCAGAAGCTGGGAGGCGCGCCGCAGCATCGCGCGATCCTGGCCCGATCCGTCCGACACCGGCGGCACGAACGGCTCGCCGAACACCTCGTCCGGCACCTTGCCGCGGAACGGCTCCAGCAGCGCCAGCTCGGCCGCCTCGGGTTTTCCCTTCGCCATCATGTCGGAGTTCTGGAACACCGAATGGGTCCGCTCGTAGGAGCCGTACATGATGTTCTTGTTGGTCCACTCGAAGTCGAAGGCGCAGATCAGCGCCTCGCGCAGGCGGCGGTCCTTGAACTTCTCGCGCCGCGTGTTGATGAACCAGCCCTGCGCGCCCGACGGCGTGTCGTCGGGCAGCACCTCGCGGCGGACGCGGCCGTCGCGCACCGCAGGGAAATCGTAGCGCGTCGCCCAGTGCCGCGAGGTGAATTCCTCGCGAAACAGGTAGCTCTTGCCGGAGAAGCCCTCGAAGGCGACGTCGCGGTCGCGGTAGAACTCGTAGCGCACGGTGTCGAAGTTGCTCTGCCCGCGCCCGACCGGAAGCTTGGCGCCCCACCAGTCCTTGACGCGGTCGAACTCGATGTAACGCCCCACCTCGAAGCGGCCGACCTTGTAGGGGCCGGAGCCGAGCGGCGGATCCAGCGAGGTCTCGTCGAACGGCCGCTGCGCATAATAGGCGCGCGAGAAAATCGGCAGGCCGGCGACGAACAGCGGCACGTCGCGGGCGCGGTTGGGCGCGAACCGCACCACCACGGTGGCGTCGTCGGACGCTTCCACGCCTTCCATGTCGCGCAGCATCTGGGTGAGGACCGGATGGCCCTTCTCCTTCAGCACCGCGATCGAGAACGCGACATCATGCGCGGTCAGGGCTGAGCCGTCATGGAAGGTCAGGCCCGGCCGCAGCAGGAAGCGGTAGACCCGCCGGTCCGCCGAGATCCGCACCGCCCGCGCCGCATAGCCGTACATCGCGTCCGGCTCGTCGGAGGCGCGCGTCATCAGCGTCGCGAAGGTCAGCTCCATCCCCTGCGCGGCGTCGCCCTTGAGGATGTAGCTGTTGAGCGAGTTGAAGGTCTGGAACGACTGATTGAACTGCCGGGTCGGCCCGATCTGGGAGAACATGCCGCCCTTCGGCGCGTCCGGATTGACGTATGCGAAGTGCGGAAAGTCGGCGGGGTATTTGAGGTCGCCGAACGCCGACAGGCCGTGGGTCTCGATCTCGTCCTCAGCGCGCGCGGGCGGGACGCGCGCCAGCGCTACCGCTGCCGCGCAGGTGCCCAGCAGCAGCGCGCGGCGGCGCGACAGCCGCAGCGGCTCGCCACGGAGCGGGATGGACAGATCCGGGCCGCGTCGGTGCACGGGGTCGCGGTTCACGATGGCTCCTCAATCCTTGTTCGCGCGGGTGCGGCGCGACGTTACGCCTTCTTTTTCTTCTCCTGCACGTCCTTGATCTCGGTGAACGAGATGCCGGGGCTCTGCTCGCCGGTATAATCGAGATTGAAGGCGTTGCGGGCGAGGAAGACGAGGTCGCCGTCGGCGTCCTCGGCGATCGCCGAGGAATACTTCGATGCGAACGCGTCCAGCGTCTTGCGGTCGGGGGCGCCGATCCAGCGGGCGAGCTGGAACTCCGGCACTTCCCAGCCGATCTCCAGCCCGTATTCGTCGTTGAGGCGCACGCGCAGCACGTCGAGCTGCAGCGGGCCGACCACGCCGACCAGCGCCGGCGAGCCGTCGGCCGGGCGAAAAACCTGCACCACGCCCTCCTCGGCCATTTCCTGCAGCGCCTGCGCGAGTTTCTTCGCCTTCATGGCATCGGGGAGCCGGACCCGGCGCAGAATCTCCGGCGCGAAGCTCGGCACGCCGACGAAATTGATGTCCTCGCCCTCGGTGAGGGTGTCGCCGATGCGCAGCATGCCGTGGTTCGGGATGCCAACGACGTCGCCGGCATGCGCCTCCTCGGCGAGCGCGCGGTCCTGCGCGAAGAAGAATTGCGGCGCCCGCACCGCGATGGTCTTGCCGGTGCGCACCTGCTTCACCTTCATGCCGCGCGTGAGCTTGCCGGAGCACAGCCGCACGAAGGCGACGCGGTCGCGGTGGTTCGGGTCCATGTTGGCCTGCACCTTGAAGACGAAGGCCGACATGCCGGGCTCCTCCGCCTCCACGATGCGCTTGTCCGCCGCCTGCGCGCGCGGCGGCGGCGCCAGTTCGCCGAGCGCGTCGAGCAGGTCGCCGACGCCGAAGTTCTTCAGCGCGCTGCCGAAGAACACCGGCGTCAGGTGGCCTTCGCGGTAGGCCTGCAGGTCGAATGGCTTGCAGGCCTCGCGCACCAGCCCGAGCTCGCCCTCGATGGTGGCGGCGTGCAGGTTCGGATTGAGCTTGGTCACCTCGGCGATCGACATCTCCCGCAAGGTGCCGGCGCGGCCGGCGTCGCCCTCCAGCAGCCGCACGCCGCCCTGCCGGACGTCGATGGTGCCGACGAAGTCGCGGCCGCTGCCGACCGGCCAGGTGCGCGGGGTGGTGTCGAGCGCCAGCGTCTTCTCGATCTCGTCGAGCAGGTCGAACGGATCGCGGCTCTCGCGGTCCATCTTGTTGATGAAGGTGATGATCGGGATGTCGCGCAGCCGGCAGACCTCGAACAGCTTGCGGGTGCGCGCCTCGATGCCCTTGGCGGCGTCGATCACCATCACGGCGGAATCGACCGCCGTGAGGGTGCGGTAGGTGTCCTCCGAGAAGTCCTCGTGGCCGGGCGTGTCGAGCAGGTTGAAGACGCGGCCGCCGTACTCGAAGGTCATCACCGAGGTGACGACCGAGATGCCGCGCTCGCGCTCGATCGCCATCCAGTCGGAACTGGTGCCGCGGCGGTCCTTCTTCGCCTTCACGTGGCCGGCGAGCTGGATGGCGCCGCCGAACAGCAGCAGCTTCTCGGTCAGGGTGGTCTTGCCGGCGTCGGGATGGGAAATGATCGCGAAGGTGCGCCGCCGCGCCACCTCGGCGGCGTGCGGCGAACGTGCCGGCGCGCCTTCCGGCGGCTGGATGTTGAGGTTCATGGTCGCGATGTGGCAGTTCCGCCGCCTGCATTCAAGCGGCGCTTCCCCTCTCCCGCCTGCGGCAGAGGGCGCTGAAATGCCCTCACCCGGCTCGGACCCGGAGGTCCTCGCCACCCTCTCCGGGCTGCGCGGGACCAGGAAAAAGCGCTACTGCGCCTGGATGCCGGCGGCCTCCACCACTTCCTTCCACTTCTTGCGCTCGGAGGCGATGAACTCCGAAAACTGGTCGGGCGTCATCGGCGCCGGCACCGCGCCGGCCTCGTCGAGATTCTTGCGCACGTCCGGGCTCTCGAAGATGCGCTTCACCTCGGCCGAGATCTTGTCGACGATCGGGCGCGGGGTGCCGGCGGGCGCGAACACGCCGTGCCAGGAGGTGGCGTCGAAGCCCGGCAGCGTCTCGGCGACGGTCGGAACCTCCGGCGCCGACGGGCTGCGCGCCGTGCTGGTGACCGCGATCGCCACCGCCTTGCCGCCTCTCGCCTGCGGCCAGGCCGAGGTGATGTTGTCGAAGGCGAGGTCGACGTGGCCGCCGATCAGGTTGTTCATCACCTCGCCGGAGCTGCGGTACGGCACATGCGTCATCTTGGTGCCGGTCTTGATCTGAAAGAGCTCGGCGGCGAGGTGGATCGAGGTGCCGATGCCGGACGAGGCATAGTTGAGCTTGCCGGGGTTCTGCTTCATGAACGCGATCAGCTCGGCGGTGTTCTTGGCCGGCACGTTCGGGTTCACCACCAGCATGTTGGGCAGCCGCGCGATCAGGCTGACCGGCTGAAAATCCTTCTCCACGTCGTGCGGGATGTTCTTGTAGATGTACTGGTTGATGGCGTGGGTGCTGACCGTGCCGAGCAACAGCGTGTAGCCGTCCTTCGGCGCGCGCGCGACCGCGGTGGCGCCGATATTGCCGCCGGCGCCGGCGCGGTTCTCGACCACGAACGGGGTGCCGTACTTCTGCTGCATGTGCTGCGCGAAGATACGGGCGAACATGTCGGCGGTGCCGCCGGCCGTGAACGGCGCGATGATGGTGACCTGGCGCTCCGGCCACTTGTCCTGCGCCGAGGCACCCGGCGCCACGGCCAACAGCGCCGCCACGGCCGCCAGTATCGTCCTTGTCATTTTTGCCTGCTCCGCTACAGCCTGGGGTAGGCCAAGGCTTACACCGGCCGCACCGGACAGGCTAGACGGACCAAGCCGGCGACTACCGAAAGAACCACGGAATGACACGCGATCTCGGCGTGCTCGGGCACGGCCTGCACTTCGACGACCTGCCGGTCGGAACCCGGTTCCGCACCATCGGGCGCACCATCACGGAGGCGGACCTCAACGCCTTCGTCAATCTCACCTGGCTGACCGAGGAATTGTTCGTCAACGCGTCGGAGCGCGACACGATGGCGATCAAGGGTCGCGTGGTGCCGGCCGCGCTGGTCTATTCCTTCGCCGAAGGGATGATGACGCCGATGATGCAGCACACCGGGCTCGCCTTCCTCAATGCCGAGCTCGACGTGAAGGGGCCGACCCTGGTCGGCGACACCATCCGGGTGGAGGTCGAGGTGATCGAGGCGCGCCGCACCTCGTCGGGCAACCGCGGGCTGGTGCGCACGCGCAACGAGGTCAAGAAGCAGGACGGCACCGTGGTGCTGCTCTATACGCCGCTGCGGCTGCTGATGGCGAAGTGACGTTTCGGTCATTGGGATTCGGGTCGAAAGGCAACATCAGGAATGAGCGACAGGAAGAGCCACCGCACCACGCGCTGGTGGTGGGTGCGGCACGCGCCGGTGACCGTGAACAACGCCTGCATCTACGGACAGACCGACCCGGTCTGCGACTGCGACAACGAGGCGGCGTTCGCCGGGCTCGCCGCGCGGCTGCCGAAGGATGCCGTCTGGGTCACCAGCCAGCTGGTGCGCACCCACATGACGGCGGCCGCGATCGTGCGCGCCGGACTTCCCGGCCCGGACCCGATCCCCGGCCCCGGCGCCATCGAGGAGCACGATTTCGCCGAGCAGAATTTCGGCGAATGGCACGGCCGGCCCTATGCCGAGCACGCGACGCTGCGGGCCGACGCCTACCACCGCTATTGGCTGGCGCCCGCCGACGAGGCGCCGCCCGAGGGCGAAAGCTTCGTCGCCATGATGCAGCGCGTCGGCGGCGCCATCCGCCGGCTCAGCAAGGAGCACGAGGGCCGCGACATCATCGCGGTGGCGCACGGCGGCACCATCCGCGCGGCGCTCGCCGAAGCGCTCGA
>DASWSO010000418.1:0-11610 GCA_036402635.1 Xanthobacteraceae bacterium | reverse complement strand
GATCTCGCTGTCGATCACCGGCCGCAGGCCGGCCGCCATCTTGTCGAGCCCTTCGCGCACGTTGCGCATGGCGGCGCCGAACGAGCCGATCAGGCGGTATTGCTGCTGAAACAGCTGCATCAGGTTGATGGTGGCGGAAGGCCCCGAGGTCGAGCCGCAGGTGACCAGCCGGCCGCCGCGCTTCATCGACAGCAGCGAGCCGTTGAAGGTGTCGGCGCCGACGTGCTCGAACACCACGTCGACGCCCTTCTTGGCGGTGATCTTGCGCACCGCCCCCTCGAAGCGGTCGGTGCGGTAGTTGATGACATGATCGGCGCCGAGCGCGCGCGCCTTCTCGCCCTTGGCATCGTCGCCCACAGTGGTGATCACGGTGCAGCCGATCGCCTTCGCCATCTGGATCGCGGCGGTGCCGATGCCGGAGCCGCCGGCGTGCACCAAAACGGTCTCGCCCGGCTCCAGCTTGGCATTGTCGAACAGCATGTGCTGCACAGTCGAGAACGTGATCGGCGCGCAGGCGGCATCGCGGAAGCCGACGCCGTCCGGAACCCGCATCACCAGCCGTGCCGGCAGGTTCAAGAGGTCGCGCGCGAAGCCGTCGACATGGAAGCCGAGCACGCCGGCGACATTCTCGCAGAGATTGTCGCGGCCCTCGCGGCAGGCGCGGCATTGGCCACAGGTGATGGCGCCGTACATCACGACCGGATCGCCGAGCGCAAACCCGCTGACGCCCTCGCCGAGCGCCGCCACTTCGCCGGACGCCTCGGCGCCGACCACGAGCGGCAGCTTGCGCTTGGCGAACGCCATGCCGCGATAGCCCCACACGTCGATGTGGTTGAGCCCGATGGCGCGGATGCGCACCTGCACTTCGCCGGCCGCCGGGGGAGGCGGGTCCGGTTGGTCGCGAAGCTCGAGGGTGCGGTCGGCGACGAGAACGAGTGCGCGCATCAGCCGTCTTATGCCGGTTCGCGCGCCATCACCAAGCTCACATTCTGGCCGCCGAAGCCGAACGAATTGGAAATGGCATGGGTGACGCGCGCGTCGCGCGCGACATTGGGGACGACGTCGAGCGCGATGCCGGGATCCGGCACCGCGTAGTTGATGGTGGGCGGGATGCGCCCGCGGTCGAGCGTGAGCAGGGTGAACACCGCCTCGACGGCGCCGGCCGCCGACAGCGTATGTCCCACCATGGATTTGTTGGACGAGATCGGGATCTGCGGCGCGCGCTCGCCGAATACCGCGGAGACGCCGAGGCACTCCATCTTGTCGTTCTCCGGCGTGCCGGTTCCGTGCGCGTTGATGTAGTTGATGTCGTCGGGGATGAACCCGGCGTCGGCGATCGCTTCGCGCATGCAGCCGATGATCGGCTTGCCGTCCGGGCTCGAGCGGGTGCGGTGGAACGAATCGGCGCGCTCGCCGCAGCCGGCGACCACGCCGAGGATTTTTGCGCCGCGCGCCGTGGCGGAGTCGAGGCTCTCCAGCACCAGCGCGGCGGCGCCTTCCGCCATCACGAAGCCGTCGCGGTTCTTGGCGAACGGCTTCGCCGCCGCGGCCGGATCGTCGTTCTGCACCGACAGCGCCGACAACAGCGAGAACCGGATCAGCGTCTCCGGCGCGACCGAGCCGTCGGTGCCGATGCACAGCGCCGCGTCGGTCTCGCCGCGGCGGATCGCCTCGACGCCGAGCTGGATGGCGGTGGCGCCGGAGGCGCAGGCGGTCGAGAGCGAGATCGGCGAGCCCTTGGTGCCGAAGCGGGCCGCCAGGTTGCCGGCAACCGAGCCGAACACGAAGCGATGATGCAGGGCGGCGAAGCGGCCCGAATCGGCCGCCCGGATCAGGTCGTCGTAGCTGCAGGTGCCGTTGGCGCCGGACGCAGCCGCGAGCGCGAGGCGCTGCGGCCATTCCAGCTCGACCGGCGGCACGGCCAGGAAGAGCGGGCCGGGAAAGTCGCCGGAACGTCCCAGACCAGCCTGGACAATGGCCTCGTCCGCCGCGAGCTTTGCGAGTTCTTCCGATAGGTCTGTGCCGTTCATGGGCTCCACCGGCACGAAATCGACGGTACCGGCGATGCGGGTCTTGAGCCCATGGGTGCCGAACCGGGTGATCGCGCGGATGCCCGAGTGGCCGGCCGTGAGCTTGTCCCAGTTGTCCGTCGTGCCCTGGCCGAGCGAGGTCACCACGCCCATGCCGGTGACGACGACGACGGGACGGTCGGCTCTGTCGCGATAGCGCGCCATGCTGCTCCCCTAATCCACCGCTTCGACCAGGCCGAGCCCCTGGCCGCGCCAGTGTCCGACCGAGGTGACAAGCGCCTGCCGCAAGGGTCCGGCGAACGCCTGCTCGAAGCCCGATTCATCGTTGCCGGCAAACAGCTTACCGCGTTTTACTGAAGCTGCCGCAAGCACCAGGTTGAGGACGAATTGCGGCTCGAAACCATGCCCCAGATAGGTCCCGGTCGCGCGCACCGGAAGGTCCGGATGCGCAGACGACAGGAGGGCCCGCTCGGCGGCGGTCACCGGCTCCGCGCCGGTGGCGCCGGAAATGACGGCGCAGAGGCCGGGCGTCAACCGTCCCGCCGCTTCGGCCAAGAGTCGCTGCAGCGCGTCCGCGGCGGCACCCGGGGCCGAGCCGGCCTGATCAGAGGCGACATAGGTGAGCCGTGCCAGCGGTTCCGCGCCGCGCCCCTGCGCGTGCTCGCGCGCTTCCAGCACCACGAAGGCCCCCATCGACCCGAAACCCATGCCGCCCGGTGCCCGGCTCCACACGCTGCCGGGCGCGCCTTTCCACATGAAGCCGCCGGCGTTCATGAGCATCACGCTGTCTTTGCGCTCGGCGTTGAAGGCGCCGCCGACCAGCGCGATCTCGCTCTGGCCCGCGGCGATGCGGGCGCGCGCGATGCGCACGGCATCCACGCCGGCGTTCTCTTCGCCCATGAAGGTGCGGGAGGAGCCGGCGACGCCGTGCACGATCGAGATGTTGCCGGCCAACAGATTGGAGAGTTGCGCCAGGAAAAGCGTGGGGCGCAGGTCGTTCATCAGCCGTTCGTTGAGGAACGCGGCCGGATCGGCCGCCCCCGGCAAGGCCGAGAGCAGGGCGCTGTCGACGGAGACATCGCGTTCGCCGCCGCCGGCGGCAACGACGAGGTCCATGCGCCCAAGCAGGTCGGCATTGCCCTTGATTCCGGCATCGTCGAGCGCCAGCCCGGCCGCATAGGTGCCGATCCGCTGCCACGGCTCCATCTGGCGCTGGTCGCCTTTCTTGGGGATCTGCGTGTCGAAATTCACGCCTGCCAAGGGATGCACCAGGTAGGGGGCGAACGCCTCCGCTGCCGGCGCGATGCGGCCGCCATCGAGGGCATCCCAGTGCGCGTCGCGCCCTTCCCCGAGCCCCGAAACGATGCCGGCGCCGGTGATCCAGGTTTCCCGACCGGCGTCAGTCATGAGCGTCTGCGTTCAGCGGCACCTGCAGCCGGGCCGCCCATTCCCGCATGTGGGTGCGGAACGCGTCGGAGGGGAACGGCAGCACGCGGAACATCAGCTCGGCCTCGCAGACCGGCTTGCCGTCGGCCTTGATGCTGGCGGCTGCGACCGCGAATCCGGAGCCCTCGTGAAGGAGCTTGCCTTCGATTCTCAGGGCTTGGCCGGGCGGTACGAAGGTACGCAGTTTCGCTTCCTTGATTTGCGCCAGGAATGGCATGCGTTCGAAGTTCTGCGCCACCACCACGAGCCAGCCGCAGGCCTGCGCCATCGCTTCCACCAGCAGCACGCCCGGCATCAGCGGATAGCCGGGAAAGTGCCCTTCGAAGATGCTGCTGGTCTGCGGCACCAGCGCCTCGACCGCGATCGTCCGCTCGGCGACGGAGAGTTCCGCCACGCGGTCGATCAGCTGGAAATATTCAAGCCGCATGAAGGGGAGCCGGCCTCAACCTCACGCGCTTTTTGCCGCGGCCAGCGCGTCGATGCGGGTGCACAGGTTCTGCAGCACAAAATATTGATCGGTCCCGGCCTTTCCCTCGTTCACCTCCTGCGTCCACTGTTCCAGCGGCAGCTTGATGCCGAACGCCTTGTCGATGGCGAAGGCGATGTCGAGGAAATCGAGGCTGTCGATGCCGAGGTCGTTGATCGCGTGGCTCTCCGGCTTGATATTCTCCCGCGGGATGTCACAGGTCTCGGAAATGATCGAGGCCACGGTGTCGAACGTGGAAGGCATGACAACTCTCTGATAGCACAGGTTTTCTGGAAACTTTGCCAGCCTTGCGCGTTGAGCCTTGCGCGAAAGAAGCAGGTGTCCTGAAACGCGGCGGTTCGGGTGACCCTAATAGCGAAGCAGGGCACCGACTTCAATGACCGGACGCTCGGCCGCCGGTTTGCCTCCCAGGCGGGCAACGCACGCGCGGCATAGTTTTCCCTGGATCGAAGGAGATGCGGATGCGGACGATCGGAACCGGCACCGTGTTGGCCGTAGCGATGATTCTCGGCTCAGGCGGCGCATCGTTGCTGGCGCAAGCGCCGCAGCAGGTGCGGATCGCCACCGGCTCTCCCACCGGCACGTATCACGCCGCCGGCGAGCTGATCGCGCAATCGATTGCCTCGGCGTCGGGGGTGACTGTGGTTGCGGTGCCCTCGAAGGGATCGGTGGAGAACGTACGGGCGGTCGCAGCCGGGCAGGCCGAAACCGCATTGAGCCAGGCGGACGTCGCGTACTGGGCCTATTCGGGCACCGGCGAGTTCGAAGGCAAGCCTCCGGCGAACGAACTGCGTGCCATCGGGCACCTCTACCCCGAATCGATCCACCTTGTGGTGCGCAAGGGCGCCGGGGTGCAGGAGGTCGGCGAGCTTCGCAACAAACGCGTATCGTTGGACGAGCAGGGCTCCGGCACGCTCGCCGAGGCGCGCCTGGTGCTGGACGCCTGGGGCCTGAAGGAATCCGACCTCAGGGCCGAGCATCTGACGGTCGACGCGGCCGCGCAACGCCTGAAGGACGGCACGCTGGACGCCTTCTTCTATGTCGGCGGCTTTCCGGTCCCGGCGATCGTCGAACTCGCCAAATCCACCGCCATCGAACTCGCTCCAATCGACGGCCCGCGCGCCGAAAAGCTGCGCGGCAGCTACAAGTTCCTGTCCAAGGATGAGATCCCGGATGATGTCTACAAGGGCGTCGTCGCGACCAGGACGCTGTCGGTCGGCGCGCAGTGGATCACCTCCAGCAAGCTGGACGTGGAGGCGGTCTACCGGTTGACCAAGGCGCTCTGGAGCGACGCCACCGCCCAGGCGCTCGAAGCCGGGCACCCAAAAGGCAAGCTGATCCGCCGGGACAATGCGCTGCACGGGGTCGGCATCCCGCTGCACCCGGGTGCCGAGCGCTTCTACAAGGAAGCCGGTTTGATCAATTAGCCCCGGCCGCCACGCGCTGGACGTTTCACGCTCCTGTTGCCAGAAGTGGAGCGTCTTTGATCATTCCCGCTGTGGCTGTTCTCGCCGTTCGGGGCAGAAGTACGCCCGCACCAGCCTGATTATCGCCAGATTGACCCTCCAACTGGGCCGCGCACGAGCCTGGGGAGCTCTTTCGATACTGACGATAGGGAGTGACCAGTGGCGTTCAAAACCACTCTGACGGCGTCTGCCTGCGCGATCATGGTCTCGGCGGCGGCCGCAGCCGACGGATCCGGAATTGCATCCGTCTACGGCTATTCGGGCTCCAAGACTGCGAGCGGCGAGCGCGCTTCCGCCGGCGGCTTGACGGCCGCGCACCGGAGCCTGCCGTTCGGCACGAAAGTGCGGGTGACCAACAAGAAGAACGGCCGCTCCGTCGTGGTCCGCATCAATGACCGCGGCCCGTTCGTGCGCGGTCGCGTCATCGACCTGACGCCGGCCGGCGCACGTTCGCTCGGCTTCTCCGGGCTGGCGCCAGTCACGCTGGCGGTGCTGCGGTAACGCCGGATATCTTACGAAAACATCGAACGATCAAGCTGCTGAAGCGGGTGGTTCAGCCGGCGCTTTACCGCACCGTCGTCCCGGTGATCGAGATCGGGGCGCAGTTGCGCCGCCCCGACAGGACGCAGTCCTGATCCCGGCGGAAGCTGGCGATGGTGTTGGCGAGCCAAATCCCGGTGCCAACCAGCACCAAGCAGAACACTGCCACGGCGGCGTTCATCAGCATGCGGTGGCGGTAGTCGTCCGGCTCCGCCTGCGGCCGCTCGTAGCGGCCCATATCCTCCACCGGCGGTGGAGCGGGGGCGGCCGGCTGCCGCGGCCGGAACGGCAGCACGCGGCCGGGCCCGTCGGGTTGCGCGCGCTCGTGCGGCATGGTTCGGATCGTGCTTCTTCTTGCGCTTCGGCTCACCATATCATGCCGCGGGACCGCCACACGTCGCCGCGTGACAGCCCTGCCGCGCGGAGACTTCCGCCAGGTCCGCCCCTGGGCTAACCCAGGCGCGCACGACAAATGCGGAGACCTTATGCGAGCGATCCTTGCGATTTGCGCCCTGCTGTGGTTGGCCGCGCCGGCGCCAGCCGCCGAGCCCTACCGGGTCGGTGCGCTTGAGATCGTGCAGCCGTGGACGCGCGCCACTCCGAGCGGGGCGACTGTTGCCGGCGGCTATCTCCGCATCCGCAACACCGGATCGGCGCCCGATCGGCTGGTTGGCGGCTCCTCGGAGGTCGCCAAGCGCTTCGAAGTCCATTCCATGGCCATGGACGGCGGCGTCATGCGCATGCGCCAGATCACGGACGGGCTGGAGATCAAGCCGGGCGAGACGGTCGAGTTCAAGCCCGGCGGACTGCATGTGATGTTCGTCGACCTGACGCGTCCGCTCAAGAAGGGCGAACGCATCAAGGGCACGCTACGGTTTGAGAAGGCCGGTGCGGTCGACGTCGAGTTCCCGGTGGAGGCGATCGGCGCCAATCCGGGCGGCGCGGGCGGGCACGGCGCCGGGCATTAGGCCTGCGCCGTCCGGCATCTCACATCGGCATCGGCTCGCGGAACGGTAGCGGCTTGTCCGCGTCGACCGCAGCGCGGAAGACGTTGAGCATCATCGAGATCATGGCGTAGTAGCCGAGGATCCCGACCAACTCGACCAGGCCGTTGTTGCCCAGCACCTTCTTCATGCGGGCGTAGGTGGCGTCGCCGACCCGGCGGTCGCGATAGAGTTCCTTGACGAAGTCGTAGATCGCAAGCTCGTCTTCCGGCGCTGCGCCCGGGCGGCGGCCGGCCTGGATGGCGCGGATGGTCTCCGGCTTGACGCCGGCCTTTTCGGCGATCGGGGCATGCGCCATCCATTCGTACTGCGCCCGCCAGGTGCGGGCCGTGCACAGGATCGCGAACTCCGACAGCCGCGGCGGCAGGCTGGTCTTATAGCGCACGTGGCCGCCGAGCTGCTGCGCCAGCAGCCCGAATTCCGGCGATTCCATCCAGATGGCGAACGGGCCGCTCATGTTGAACTGCTTGCGCGGGCCGGACGCGATGGCGTCGCGCAGCGTTTTTTGTTGGTCCGTCAGCTTGTCTTCGGTCGGCGGGCTCAGGCGCGGCTTCGGCCGTTTGGACATTTCTTTCCTTCCCGGATTGGCTGAATTGTTCTGGGTGCCGGACCTTAACGGGCCCGGCGGTACTGTTGAAGGGCCTCGGGCTCGCGCGCTTCAAAGAATCTGATCGAGGAACCGGCGCGTCCGCGGGTCCTGCGGATTGCCGAAAAACTGCTGCGGCGGGCCGCTTTCCACCAGCACGCCGCCGTCGGTGAAATACACCCGGTCGGCGACCTCCCGGGCGAATCCCATCTCGTGCGTCACGATCACGCAGGTCATGCCCTCTTCGGCGAGCTCGCGGATGGTGACCAGCACGTCTTTCACGGTCTCCGGGTCGAGTGCAGCCGTCACCTCGTCAAACAGCATCACGTCCGGATTCATCGCGAGGCTGCGGGCGATCGCGATGCGCTGCTGCTGGCCGCCGGACAGCTCTCCCGGATAGGACTCCTCCTTCCCTTCCAGCCGCACCTTGCGGATCAGCGCGCGGGCCTGCGCCTCGACCTCCTTGCGGTCGCGCTTGAGCACATGGATCGGCGCCATCATGACGTTCTGCAGCGCCGTGCGGTGCGGAAACAGGTTGTACTGCTGGAACACCATCCCGACCTGGCGCCGCAGCGCGAGCTTGTCGAGCTTGGGATCGTTCACCTCGCGGCCTTCCACCAGGATGGAGCCGCGCTCGATCGGCACCAGCGCGTTGATGCAGCGCAGGAGCGTCGACTTGCCGGAGCCGGACGGCCCGATCACGCAGATCACCTCGCCCTTCATCACGTCGAGCGAGATGCCGGCGAGCACTTCGACGTTTCCGAAACGCTTGTGCGCGTCGCGGATACGGATGAGCGGCTGGTCGGGGGTCCAGCTTGCCATCAGCGCACCTGGAACCTGCGCTCGAGCGAGACGGTCGCGCGCGCGATCGGGTAGCAGTAGAGGAAGAACCAGAGCAGCAGGTACAGGTACATCGGAACCAACAGCTCGGTGCGTCCCTCGGAGGACAGGATGTCGCCGGTGAGCGTCATCGCCTCGCTCACGCCGACCACGGAGGCGAGCGGCGTCGCCACCGTCAGGATGGCGTAGAGGTTCATCCACGGCGGCGTCATCCGCTTGATGCATTGCGGCAGGATGACCATGCGCAGCGTCTGCATGCGCGAGAATGCCATCGCCTCGGAAGCCTCCCACTGGCCGTAGGGGATCGAGCGCACCGCGCCGCGCACCAGCTCGGAGACGTTCGCCATTACCGGCAGCGACAATCCGACCGTGGATTTGAGCCAGCCGGGCAGCGCGACGACGGTGCTGCCAATCTGCACTTCGAACGGCAGCAGCAGCATGCAGTAGAACAACAGCACCAGCCATGGCGAGTTGCGGAAGAACTGGGTGACGAACCAGGAGACGGCGCGCACCGGGCGATGCAGCGAAACCTGGCCGAGCCCGAGCGGGAAGCCCAGCACGGTCCCGATCGCCATCGCCAGGAAGCTCATCGCGATGTTGAGCGCGAAGCCCTGCGCCAGCAGCGGGGTCCATTTGACGATGGTGGCGAGGATCGACGGTACGGCGGGGCCGCTCTGCGCCTGCGCGACGCCGACGGAGAAGATGAGCGCGGTGGCCAGGATGGCGCCGTGCCAGCCGTTCGGCCGCCAGTCCCATCCGGCGCCGCCGGGGAGCCGAAACGGCAGCAGCACCGGCATATCCGTACGAGCGGTCATGCCGGCATGTAGCCGGGCACGCGCATCGCGCGCTCCCAACGCCCCATTACGAACACCAGCAGGCCGACCAGCGACACGTAGATCACCAGCAGCACGTTCATCATTTCCGGCACGTTCGACTCGTCCGACCAGATCTGGTTGGCGACGTAGAGCATCTCCGGCACCGCAATGGCGTAGGAGATGGTCGTGGTCTTCACCAGGTTGACGAGGTTGTTGTTGAGCGCGGGCAGGCTGATGCGGAAGGCGAGCGGCAGGATCAGATAGACGTAGGCCTTCAGCCGCGTGTAGCCGAGACTTTCGGCCGCCTCGACGGTCTCGCGCGGCACCGCCTCGATACCGGCGCGGAAGATCTCGACGTTGAACGCGCCGGCATAGAACGACAGGCAGATCACCGCCCAGGTGAAGTTCGAGACGAGCGGCACGCTCAAGCCGCTGGCAGTGGTGACGTTCAGATACGAGCCGAGCGCGAAATAGAAGAAATACAGCTGCACCAACGGCGGCGTGTTGCGGAAGAACTGGATGTAGCCCTGCGTCAGCAGCCGCAGGATGCGCAGCCGCGAGCCCTGCAGCCAGGCGCCGACCACGCCTATCGCCACGCTGAGCACGAGGCAGAGCCCCATCAGCCGGATCGAGGTGAGAAAGCCGTTGAAGAACCGGGCGCGGTCGAACGGGTCGTAGAAGATGGTGAGCTTGATCCCGGTCGTCTCGTAGAGGACGCGGAACCAGTCCCACAGCGGCTGCAGGTCCAGCATTATCGGTTACGCCCGGCACCCGGGTCCGGCCTTCGGCCGGCCCGAGCACAAGCCTTGTGCCGGGCACCCACGTCTTTCCTCCACCGCGTGCCGAAGACGTGGATGGCCGGGACAAGCCCGGCCATGACGGCTCACAGCGAGCATTGGCTCACGAAGCCGCAGCTCACATCGTCTTGCCTTTGTACTTCTCGTGCATGCTCTTGAGGTAGGCGGAGGCCGGGATCTTCCACTTCTTCTCCAGCTCGATCAGGCGGCCGCTCTTGTGCCAGTCCTCGACCATCTGGGTCATGAACTTGCCCCATGCGCCGTCGCGCTCCTCGAGCTTGACGGCGAGGCCCCACGGCTCCTCCAGGATGGTGTCGAGCGTCATCTCGAAGCCCGCCCATTTCGGATCGGCCAGCCGTTCGGCGAAGGCGGTGTCGTCGTACACCCAGCCGATGCAATTGCCCTGCAGCAGGGCGGTCTCGGCCTCGGTCTGGCCCTTGAACGCGACGATGTCGGCGCCGTACTTCTCGGCGACCGGCTTGTTGTACCAGGCGCCCTGGATGGCGCAGACCTTCTGGCCCTTGAGCTGGTCCCAGTTCTTCAGCGCCACCTTCTTGTTGCCGAGCACGTTGACGCCGGATGCGTAGTAGAGCGGCTCGATGATGCCGACGAGCTGCCGGCGGTCCGGCTTGTCGTTCATCGTGGCGATCATCAGGTCGGTCTTGCCCTGCTGCAGGAACTGCATGCGGTTGGACGAGACGACCGGCTCGATCTCGAGCTTCACGCCGAGCTTGTCGGCGACGTCCTTGGCCATGTCGGGCTCGAAGCCGACGATGGCGCCGCTCGGGTCGCGGAAGCCGAACGGCTTGTAGTCGGCCTTGCTGCCGACCACCAGAACGCCGCGCTGCTTGATCTTCTCGAGCGTCTGCGCGGCGGCGGGTGCCGCCGCGAGAGCAAGGGCAAGCGCGGCTGCGAACGTGGCCGCGAAGAGCCTTTTCGACATAACAATCTCCATCTTGTGAAAGATGCGCAATACGGATGCGGAAGCAGGAAGCGGGCCAGTCTCTGCGCGTATCCTACGAACGAACGCAGCGCGATAGCAACGGCGCGCCGCTCAGCTTTCGGTGACATCGACGCCGTACTCCGCGGCGGCGTCCATCAGCCAGCGCCAGAAGTCCGGCGCGAAGCTGCGGAACATGGCGAACTCGTATGTGGGCGCCTCGTCGATCTGCCAGAAATGAACGCCGATATGCGCCACCGTCGTGACGGCGGTGTCGCCTGGGCCGAAGGCGCGCGGATGCAGGTCGATCAACACGCCCTTGGCGAGCGCGTCGCGCGCGCGCGGGCCGGTCACGCGAACGAGCGTGCGCCCATCAGACTGGTCGGCAATCGACGCGAGCCCTGCGAGCGTCTCGCGCAGGCGTGCCTCGAAGGCATGGCCTGGCTCGGCTTCGGCGCCGGCGAGCCATTGTCCTGGTCCGGCCCAGACGAAGGCAACGGGTCCTGACGAGGTGCGGTGCGGCCTACCCGGTAAGTCGAGCCCGAACGCCTCGCGCACACGGCTCGCGAGCGCGGCTTCGCTCCCTTTCCGAGCCATGACGCTGGCGAGCGCACGATCGCGGGGCAGTGCGAGCATCACGCCGGCTGCACCGGCCGCCT
>DASWSO010000417.1:0-2255 GCA_036402635.1 Xanthobacteraceae bacterium | reverse complement strand
GTGTTCCGGCGGCTGAAGCGGACACGGGCCGGATCCGTCGGCCCGTATTCCTTCGAGGCCCGGCTTCGCCGGGCGCGCCCCGCGATGACGGTGCTCAGGCGACGTGCGCCGCCGGACCCAGGATCGCCTCGCGCATGCGGTTCTTCAGGTGCACGCCCTCGCTCGGCGGCAGCACCAGCGGCAGCTTCTCGGGATCGATCTTGATCTGGGCGAAGATCGGCCCCTCGCCGGACTGGATCAGCCCGCGCAGCTCCGTCACCTCCGCCGGCTTGCGCACCATGCGGCTGGTGCGAAACCCGGACGCGGCCGCGATCGCGGCGAGGTCGACGCCATAGCGGGTGTGGGTCTCCTGCATGCCGGTCTCGCCGTAATGCTCGTTGTCGAGCACCACCAGCGAAAGGTTCTTTGGCGCCTGCACGGCGATGGTCGGGATCGAGCCGAGCCCCATCAGCATCTCGCCGTCGCCGGTGACCACCAGCACGCGCTCGTTCGGCCGCGCCAAAGCGAGCCCGAGCCCGATCATGGCGGCGCCGCCCATGCCGCCCCACAGCGGCATGTTGCGCGGATGGTCGCCGGCGGCGGTGATGTCCCAGGCGGGCGCGCCGAGCCCGCCGACCACCAGCAGCTCGCCGCGCTCGCGCAGCAGCTCGGCGACGACGGCGCGGCGATGCAACAGTCCCTGGTTCGAGATCATCCTTTCGCGAGCTCCTTGAAATCCTTGGCGCCGAGCACGTTCTGCCCGATCAGCACCGCCGCCGGACAGCTCGCATTGAAGGCGATGCGGGCGGCGCCCGACACCGTCTCGACCACGTCCTCGGGCCGGCTCGCGCGCGACACCACGACGCCCATGGCGTCGAGCACCTTCGGCGTCCCCTGCCCCATCGGCACCTGCCACGGATTGAACTCGCCCCAGTCGCCGCGCATCGTGACGATCATCAACAGCGGGATGTGGCAGACGAGCGAGAGCGACAGCATGTTGATGCAGTTGCCGACGCCGCTGCTCTGCATCAGCAGCACGCCGCGCTCGCCGCCGAGCCAGGCGCCCATCAGCTGCGCGATGCCTTCCTCCTCGGTGGTGAGGCGCACCGCGCGCATGGTGTTGTCCTGCTCGCACAGGCGGATCAGGCGGGTGTGGCCGGCATCCGGCACGAACGCCACCTGCCGCACCTGCTGCTCGCGCAACAGCACGTGCAATCGGTCCGGCCAGTCGTCCGCGTCGGCGGCGGTCGGCGGGGATGCGTGGGCCGCGCGTGCCATCGGTCCTCGTTTCGGGTGATGCGGCGATTGCCGCTTGCGGTGGCGTGAACTCAGTGACGTCGCAATGTGATTTGAAAGGGATGCGCCGCGCCGTCAAGTGCGGCGGCGGGAGAGGTCGGACTTCGCTGATCAGGCACCCGGACGCAAGCGATGACGGAGGTGGCCGTCGCCTCGCGCCGCGCGACGGACCGTCTATGCTATAATTGAACGATGGATGCCCAGGCCGCCGTTGCCACCCTTCGCCGCCATGAGAGCGCGCTGCGCGCACGCGGCGTCGCTCATGCCGCCGTGTTCGGCTCGGTAGCGCGCGGGGACCACACCCGAGCCAGCGACGTCGACATCCTGGTGGAGTTCGAGCCTGACGCCGAAGGGTCGGTGTACGACTATATGCGCTTCAAGGAGTTCGTCGCCGGCCTGTTCGATGCGCCGGTTGACGTGATCGACCGCGCGGCGCTCAAGCCGCATGTCCAGGCGCCCTCGGCGCGAGATGCCATCTATGCTTTCTGAGACGGAGCGTGGCGCGCTCCGCGACATGCTGCATCACATCGACATGGCAGAGCGGTTTGTGCAGGGCCAAAGCTTCGAGAAACTGCGTGACGACCTAATGGCACTGTACGCGGTGACGCGCTGCCTGGAGATCATTTCTGAAGCGTCGCGGCGGTTGTCCGACCAGCTCAAGGCAGGCCATCCAACGATGCCCTGGCGGGAGATGGCCGCGGCCGGAAACTTCTATCGACATAATTACGAAGATGTCGTGCCGCGGCGCGTCTGGAAGACGCTGCACGAGGACTTACCGCCGCTGCGCACGATCATCGAGGAGGAACTCAGCGCGCGATAGCCTGTAGGGTGGGCAAAGCGAAGCGTGCCCACCATTCTGTCCGGGACAGCAAACGGAGCGGTGGGCGCGGCGCGAAGCCGCGCCTTTGCCCACCCTACGCCTGAGACGGAGCGTGGCGCGCTCCGCGACATGCTGCATCACATCGACACCGCAGAGCGGT
>DASWSO010000416.1:0-3307 GCA_036402635.1 Xanthobacteraceae bacterium | reverse complement strand
ACCTCGTGCGCGGCCAGATAGTCCAGCACGTAGGGCGGCGCGAAGATCAGCCGCCACGAATACGACAGCGCACCCGTGGTCGAGCAGGAGCCCCAGCGGCTGGTCTGGTCGCGCATCGTGATGCGCTTGATGGTGACGCCGAGCTGCGCCGCATAGCGCCGGCTCGCGACTTCCAGGTCGCGTCGCGCCTCGCGCTTGAGATAATCGCGGATGCGTCGCTCCACGTGCGCCTTGTCGCCGGCGACGCAGAGGAGCCTGCGGCCCTGTGAGTCGGTCTCGGTCCACACCGTGCCGCGCGCGCTCGGGCGATGCACGATCTTGTGGCGCACGCCGCGCAACGGCAGCACCGTGCCGTGCGCGAACGGAACGAGCTCGGGCAGACGCTCGAGCCGCGTCGCGATCCAGCCGCCATGCTTGTGCGCGAATGCCTCGGCTTCCTTGACGGTGCCGCGCGGCGGCAGCGTCAGCACGACTTCGCGCGTCGCCGCCTGGATGCGCAACGTGTAGCGCCGCGCCTGGCGATGCCGGCGCAAGCGGATGAGATAGATCGCCTTGTCGAAGGCAACCTCGATCGCTTGCGGCTCGACGGGGCGTCGGTAAAGCAGGGCACGTGTCGGCATGGCAATTCCGGCAGGAGGGCGAAGCCGCACGAGTCTGCCAAGAAGCCGGACGCCTTGCAGCAACTTTGAAAGCCGGCCGGCCACCCCGCAAAAGGCAGGGTTAACCGACGGGATCACCTCCCACATGTGGTGGCCCGAAGCGGTGAATTCAAGTTCATCTATTGACCCGCCGCCACAATCGAATCGTTGACAAGACAACGAAAACCGGCCTTGGAGCCACCGCCAAAACGGCTCCGAGACACGCCGATCGCGCGGTCGCGCGATTCACATCAGGCGATGAGACGGCATGCGCGTGGATGCGCTTAGGTCGCTCAGCGTTCCGGTGCGTTCGCCAATGCGCGTCGATAGGTGCCGCCATTCGCCGAGCGCGTACCCGTCCGCATGGCGGCGAGATGCGCCACCTTGGCGCCGGCGCCATGGTCGTGCTGGTTGATGAAGGCGCTGATGCGCGGCGCGATCTGCGAGCGGAAGCGCGAGCCGTTGAACACGCCGTAGTGGCCGACGCCATGCTGCAGGTAATGCTCTTTATTGGCGGCCGGGATGTTGCTGCAGAGCCGATGCGCAGCTTCCGTCTGACCGACGCCGGAAATATCGTCGAACTCGCCTTCGACCGTGAGCAGTGCCACGTTGCGGATCTTGCTCGGGTCGACCCGCGTGTTCCGGTGCATCAATTCGCCCTTCGGCAGCGAATGCTTGATGAACACGGTCTCGACGGTCTGCAGGTAGAACTCGGCGGTCATGTCCATGACGGCCAGATACTCGTCGTAGAACTCGCGATGCTTCTGCGCGGAATCGCCGTCGCCGCGGACCAGGTGCATGAACATGTCGCGATGCGCATCGAGATGGCGATCGAGGTTCATCCCCATGAAGCCGGTGATCTGCAGGAACCCCGGATAGACCTCCCGCATCATGCCGGGATTCGGGAACGGCACCTTCATGACGACGTTGCGGCGGAACCAGTCGATGCCTCGCTCCTCGGCCAGGCGGTTGACGGCGGTCGGGTTGGAGCGCGTGTCGATCGGTCCGCCCATCAGCGTCATCGAGCGCGGCGCATAGGGGTCGTTGCGCATCTCCATCAGCGACACCGCCGCCAGCACCGGCACCGACGGCTGGCAGACCGCGACGACGTGTGTGCCCTCGCCGAGCAGATGCAGCATGGAGACGACGTAGTCGATGTAGTCGTCGAGATCGAACCGGCCTTCGCTCTGCGGCACCATGCGGGCGTCGATCCAGTCGGTGACGTAGACGTCATGGCCCGGCAGGAACGCCTCGACGGTGCCGCGCAGCAGCGTCGCGTAATGGCCCGACATCGGCGCGACGATCAGCACGCGCGGATCGTGCCGCGGCTCTTCGGTCGCGCGCGCGAAGTGCACGAGGTTGCAGAATGGCAGTTCCCAGGCGACTTCGGCGGTGACCGGCACGGCCTCGCCGTCGATCACGGTCTCGTCGAGGTTCCAAGCCGGCTTGGCATAGCGGCGGGTGACACGCTCGAACATCTCGCAGCCCGCAGCGACCGATTTTCCCCAAAGCGTCAGGGCCAGCGGGTTGGCAGGGCTCTGGAAGAACAGGCGGGTCGCGTCGGCTGCGAAACGCAGCGGGCCGAACGCCGCGTGCTGCATCTCGTAGAGGTGATAGAGCGGAAGACTTTCCATCGCGACAGTCACCTTTCGAGACACCGAGGTGACGCCAGCGTCGCCGCGAGCGTTCCGTGGTGCCCGGCATCGGGGCCGGAGGGCGGGCCATCGGGCCTGTCCGGCCCCATTGCTGCGACGCGAAACGTAAGCATTTATCCAACCGAATCAATCACGTTTTGGATTAACAGTCCGTTAACCAACAGCTTTGCGACACCTGGGTGTCGCCCAGGCAACAGAGTTACGACGCGTCCAAGACGCGGAATTCGGGCTCTGAAGCTTGGGAAACCTTCGTGCGGGGGTCAGAAAACGCAGATCGGCATCGTCGGCTACACTACTCCGTTTTCCTCGCGCGGGCGGACGTGCCCGGCCGCATGTTACACGCACCGACGGAAGCATCAGGATGAGCGACCGGGTCGGGTCGCGTTTCTGACGCATCCTCAACAAATGTCCTCGTCAACGCCTTGATCGAGATGCTGGTTCCGGCCGCGCTGCTGGCGACCGTCGGGGGCTCAAGGCGCGCAGTGTGCTTGACCCCCCTGAGGCGCGCCGATAGTTAGGCGGTTCCCTCGCAACACCCTGCATCCAAGGCGTGATGACCGACGCGAGCCTCCCGCCGCACCTGGAGCCGTCGCGCTCGTTCCAGGGCCTCATGCTCGCGCTGCAGCGCTATTGGGCCGACTGGGGCTGCGTGATCCTGCAGCCCTACGACATGGAAGTCGGCGCCGGCACCTTCCATCCGGCCACCACGTTGCGGGCGCTCGGGCCGCGGCCATGGAACGCCGCTTACGTGCAGCCCTCGCGGCGGCCGAAGGACGGCCGCTACGGCGAGAACCCCAACCGGCTGCAGCATTATTATCAGTTCCAGGTGATCCTGAAGCCGTCGCCGCCCGACATCCAGGATCTCTATCTCAAGTCGCTGCAGGCGATCGGCATCGATTCCAAGATCCACGACATCCGCTTCGTCGAGGACGACTGGGAGAGCCCGACGCTCGGCGCCTGGGGCCTCGGCTGGGAATGCTGGTGCGACGGCATGGAGGTCTCGCAGTTCACCTA
>DASWSO010000415.1:0-1669 GCA_036402635.1 Xanthobacteraceae bacterium | reverse complement strand
GCGCCGCCGCGCTGCTCGACGTGATGCAGATCTCCGACGTCATCAAGGTGGTCGCGCCCGACACGTTCGAGCGTCCGATCTACGCCGGCAACGCCATCCAGACCGTGCGCGCCAAGGATGCCAAGAAGCTCATCACGGTGCGCACCGCCGCGTTCCAGGCGGCCGCCGAAGGCGGCAGCGCCTCGATCGAGGACGTCGCGGCCGGCGCCAGCGATCCCGCCGTGTCGCAGTTCGTCGGCGAGGAGTTGTCGCGCAGCGAGCGGCCGGAGCTGACCTCGGCGAAGATCATTATCTCCGGCGGACGCGCCATGCAGAGCCGCGAGAACTTCACAAAATACATCGAGCCGGTGGCCGACAAGCTCGGGGCCGCCATGGGCGCCTCGCGCGCCGCGGTCGACGCAGGCTACGCGCCGAACGACTGGCAGGTCGGGCAGACCGGCAAGGTGGTGGCGCCGGAACTCTACATCGCGGTCGGCATCTCGGGGGCGATCCAGCACCTCGCCGGCATGAAGGACTCCAAGGTGATCGTCGCGATCAACAAGGACGAGGAAGCGCCCATTTTCCAGGTCGCCGACTACGGACTGGTCGGCGATCTGTTCAAGCTGCTGCCGGAGCTCGCCGAGGAACTCGGAAAGCACGGCCGCTGACGTTTGACATGAAGCGTGTCCGGCATGGTTGCCGGATCGGTTGGCGCTTCGCACCGGTGCATACATGACGGACAACGATATTCGCACAGTCGGCGTGATCGGAGCCGGCCAGATGGGCAGCGGGATCTCCCATGTCTGCGCCCTGGCCGGCTACACGGTGCGGCTCAACGACGTGGCGCCGGACCGCATCAAGGCGGCGCTCGCCACCATCAACGGCAACATGACGCGGCAGGTCTCCAAGCACCTGATCACGGAGGAGAGCCGGTCCGCCGCGCTTTCGCGCATCCATGCGGCGGAGACGCTGGAGGCGCTTGCCGACTGCGATCTCGTGATCGAGACCGCGACCGAGCGCGAGGAGGTGAAGCGCAAGATCTTCACCGACCTGTGCACGACCTTGAAGCCGGAAGCGATCGTCGGCACCAACACGTCGTCGATCTCGATCACGCGGCTCGCCGCCTCCACCGACCGGCCGGAGAAGTTCATCGGCATTCACTTCATGAATCCGGTGCCGGTGATGGAGCTGGTCGAGGTGATCCGCGGCATCGCCACCGCCGACCCGACCTTCGAGACCACCAAGAGGTTCGTCACGAGGCTCGGCAAGACCATTGCGGTGTCGGAGGATTTTCCCGCCTTCATCGTCAACCGCATCCTGCTGCCGATGATCAACGAGGCGATCTACACGCTCTACGAAGGCGTCGGGAACGTGGTTGCGATCGACACCGCGATGCGGCTCGGCGCGCATCATCCGATGGGGCCGCTGGAGCTCGCGGATTTCATCGGGCTCGACACCTGCCTCTCGGTGATGCAGGTGCTGCACGAGGGCTTGGCGGATTCCAAGTATCGGCCGTGCCCGCTGCTGGTGAAATACGTCGAGGCCGGCTGGCTCGGCCGCAAGGCCAAGCGCGGCTTCTACGATTATCGCGGCGAGAAGCCGGTCCCGACCCGCTAGCGCCGCCTCTCTTTCGAAGCTCATCGAGGCGCCATGGAACCGCAGCGATCAATGCCGCCCCGCGACCACGCTG
>DASWSO010000414.1:0-2535 GCA_036402635.1 Xanthobacteraceae bacterium | reverse complement strand
TGGCTGTCAGCGCCGCCGCATGCGGCGTGAGCAGCAGGTTCGGAAGATCGAAGAGCGGATCGCCGGCTGGCAGCGGCTGGATGTCGAACACGTCGAGCGCCGCACCGCCGATTGTCTTGCTCTTGAGCGCGGCAAGGAGCGCCGCGGTATCGACCATGGCGCCGCGCGAGACGTTGATCAGCACCGCATGCGGGCGCATGCGGCCGATCAGCCGCGCGCTGACGATGCCACGGGTCTCATCGGTGAGCGCGCAGGACAGCACGACGGCGTCGCTCTCCGAGAAAAGCGCGTCGAGCGCGACCTCCGCAATGCCCTCCGGCAGGTGGCCCTTGCGGCGCGAGGTGCCAAGCACCCGCATGCCGAAACCGAGCCGCGCGATCTGCGCGATACGGCTGCCGATGGCACCGACCCCGAGGATGCCGAGCGTAGTGCCGGCAAGCTCGGCGAAATGGTCGGAGAGCGGCCGCGCCGCATTCCAACCGTCCCGGCGCATCGCTGCATCAATTGTATGCAGCGGCCGGCGGAAATGCATCAACGCGGCGATAGCGTGCTCCGCCACCGCATTGGTGTTGCTGCCCGGCAGGTTGGCGACGGCGATGCCGCGCGCAGTCGCGGCCTCGACCGGAATGAAATCGAGCCCGACGCCGTGGCGCACCATGCCCTTGAGCCTTGGTGCATGATCGACAATGTCGTCCGGCAGTTTGGCGCGGACGATGATGCCGTCCGCCTCAGCTGCCATGCGCCGCAGCGTGTCGGGACCGGTGTCCGGCGCGGTGACCAGCCGCACATGCGGCGACAGGATCGCGGCACCGTCGGGATGGATCGCATTGGTGAGCAGGACGGTCGGCTGGTTCGCCATCGTCACGGCACGCGATACTTGTCGATGACCGAGCGGTCCACTTCGATTCCGAGCCCCGGACCGGTCGGCACTTTTACGGTGCCGTTCCGCTGCACGATCGGATCCAGCGCGAGGAAGTCGCGGAACGGGTTCTCCTCCTGCTCGAATTCCAGCATGGGCGGGGTTGGAAACAGGCTGGGGGGTTGGTTCGGCACCGAAGCGAGGAACTGGATGGTGGCGGCGAGCCCGACCGCGGAACCCCAGGCATGCGGGATGCACTCGACCCCGTGGGTGGTGGCGAGCGCGGTGATCTTCTTGCACTCGGTGATGCCGCCGGCCGCGCAGACGTCCGGCTGCACGATATCCATCGCCTTGCGCACGATCGCTTCCTTGAAGCCCCAGCGGGTGAACTCGTTCTCCCCGCCTGCGACCGCCATATCGAGCGCGTTGGTCACCTGCACGTAGCCGTCGATGTCCTCCGGCGAGATCGGCTCCTCGAACCACTCGACGTCGAGCTCTTCCAGCTTGCGGCCGAGCCGGATCGCGGCCGGCACCGAGAAGCAGTGGTTGGCATCCACCATCAGCTTGATGTCGCCACCGATCGCCTTGCGCACGGCCGCCACCCGCTCGTAGTCGCGGCGGATGGAGCCGAGGCCGATCTTCATCTTGATCGCCTTGAACCCTTCCTTGGCGTACCCTTCCGCCTCCTCCACCGCCTCCTCGACCAACCGGTCGAAGTCGATGAAGTACAGCCCGGTCGCGTAGCAGTCGACCTCGGTGCGGAAGGCGCCGCCGATCAGCTTGTGCACCGGCTTGCCGCAGACCTTGCCGATGATGTCCCAGAGCGCGATGTCGATGCCGCTGATGGCGGCGATCGACATGCCTTTCGGGCCGTAGTCCTTGATGCGGTTGTAGAGGTCTTCCCAGATCACCTCGACGTCGAACGGGTCGCGCCCGATCACCCGCGCGGCGAGCTGCGTGTCGATGAAGGTCTTCGCGACCGCGGACGGGCCGTAGCACTCGCCCCAGCCGACCACGCCGTCGGCGGTCTCGATCTCCACCAGGCAGGTGCCGCGGGTCTTGTAGAGCCAGCCGCGCGAGGAGGTGAACGGCCGCGCCACCGGCGCGGCCACCACATGGCAGGTGATTTTTTTGACGGTACTCACGCGCTAATTGCTTTCCTTCGGAAACACCTGCGCCGCCACCGTGCCGATCGCCTTGGCGACATGCTCCACCTCCTTGGTGAAGGCATCGCCGGTGAGATCGTCGACCAGGAACGCGTTCTTCTCGGCGAATTCCTTGAACCGCGCGTCCTGCAGCGAGGCGCGGAACGCGTCGATGAGCTTGTTGCGAACGTCGGCCGGCAGGTTCGCAGGCGCAACCACGTAGGCCATCTGCACCACCGGACCATACGGGAACACGTCGAAGCCGCGTTCCTTGAAGGTCGGCACGTCGGGAAACATCTTCAGCCGCTCGTCGGCAAAGACGCCGATCGGCTTCAGCAGGCCCTCGTTAACCTGCCCGAGCGTCTCCGACGGCTTCAGCACCCCGGCATCGACGTGCTTGCCGAGCAGGTCGGCCACCACCTTCGAGCCGCCGGTATACGGCACGTTGACATAGTCGACGCCGGCTGCGCGCGCCGTCATCGCCGCGAAGATGTGGTTGAGGTTGTAGGTTCCGGGTGTTCCGATCGACAC
>DASWSO010000413.1:0-3346 GCA_036402635.1 Xanthobacteraceae bacterium | reverse complement strand
GAACAGGTCGAGCACGCGCGCGCTGGTGACCGGATCGCCATGGCCGTGGATAAGGATGTTGAACAGCGTCTCGCGCAGCCGGTCCGCGGTTGGCCGGATGGCGGAGGACTTTGGCGCCGCCAGCGTGCGGCCGCGCAGCCGTCCGCCCACCACCCGCATCAGCGCCGCCGCTGCGGCTTGGCGGCGCCGCCGGGCTTGCGCGTCTTGCCGGCCGGCTCCGGCGTGCTCGATTGCGCACGGCGGCTCTGCGGCCGCTTGCTGCCGGCGCGCGGCGCCTTCGACTCGGTGCGCGGCATCGTCAACATCAGCGGCCCGGCGAAATCCGCGCCGGAAAGCGCCGCGATGCGCTCGCCGAGCTGGTCGCGCAGCACCCGCGTCTTCACCTCCTCGACTTGGCCGTCAGCCAGTTCGCCGAGTTGGAACGGACCGAAGGAGACGCGGATCAGCCGGTTCACCTGCAGGCCGAGGTGCTCCAGCACGTTGCGCACTTCGCGGTTCTTGCCTTCGCGGATCGCGAAGGTGAGCCACACGTTGGCGCCCTGCAGCCGGTCGACGGTCGCCTCGATGGCGCCATAGCGCACGCCTGCGATGGTGACGCCGTTGCGCAGCTTGTCGAGCGCGTCCTGCGTGACGCTGCCGTGCGCGCGCACGCGGTAGCGGCGCAGCCAGCCGGTCGACGGCAGCTCCAGCACGCGCGCCAGCCCGCCATCGTTGGTCAGCAGCAGCAGGCCCTCGGTCGAGAGGTCGAGCCGGCCGACGCTGATCAGCCGCGGCAGATCCTTCGGCAGGGCCTGGAAGATGGTCGGCCGCCCCTCCGGGTCGGCGTGCGTCGTCACCACGCCGCGTGGCTTGTGATAGAGGAAGAGCCGCGTGCGCTCGCGCGTCGGCAGCGCCTTGCCGTCGACCGCGATGCGGTCGCGCGCGCTCACGTTGAGTGCCGGCGACGCGATCTTGGCATCGTTGACGCTGACGCGGCCTTCCGCGATCCAGGCCTCCGCCTCGCGGCGCGAGCACAGCCCGGCACGCGCGATCACCTTGGCGATGCGCTCGCCGCTTTTCTCGGGCTCGTCTTTGTCCGGCATGACCGCCAGCCTTTACACGATGCGGCGGTCCGGCAACAACGACGCATGGCATCGTCCTTCATGCAGGAGGCGCTGGAAGCGGCTCGCGCCGCCGGAACGGCCGGCGAGGTTCCGGTCGGCTGCGTCGTGGTGCGCGACGGCGCCGTGATCGCGCGCGCCGGCAACCGCACGCTTAACGAGCGCGATCCGACCGCGCATGCGGAGCTGCTGGCGATCCGCGCCGCCGCGTCGGCGTTGGGTTCCGAGCGGCTGACCGGCTGCGACCTCTATGTCACGCTGGAGCCGTGCGCGATGTGCGCGGCTGCGATCTCGTTCGCCCGCATCCGTCGGCTGTATTACGGCGCCGCCGATCCGAAGGGCGGCGCGGTCGAGCACGGCGTGCGTTTCTTCGCCGCCGCCACCTGCCATCACCGGCCCGAGCTCTATGGCGGCATCGGTGCCGAGGCGGCGGCCGCGCTGCTGCGCGACTTCTTCGCCGCCCGCCGTTGACGCGCGCGACTTGAGAAACAGCACCCTTGCGCCGCGCCGGGGCTGGCGCCACATGTGACGGCTTTGCCGGAACCTGCCGCATGCCCGAACCCGCTCCCATAGCCGTCGACCAGCTGGTCAAGGTCTACAAGACCGGGACCGCGGTGGCGGGCATTTCGTTCACGCTGGCGCGCGGCAGCGTCACCGGTCTGCTGGGCGGCAATGGCGCCGGCAAGACCACCACCATCGCCACCATCATGGGGCTGGTGCTGCCGACCTCGGGCCGCGTCAGCGTGCTCGGCGTCGACATGGCGCGGCATCGCCACCGCGTGCTGCACCGGATGAACTTCGAAAGTCCCTACGTGGAAATGCCGATGCGGCTCACCATCCGGCAGAACCTGAAGGTTTTTGGCCGGCTCTACGGCGTCAAGGACCTTGCCGGGCGGATCGACGCGATCGCGCGCGAGCTCGACTTGAGCGAACTGCTCGACCGGCCGACCGGCAAGCTCTCGGCCGGGCAGAAGACGCGGGTGTCGCTGGCCAAGTCGCTGATCAACGAGCCCGACGTGCTGCTGCTGGACGAGCCCACCGCGTCGCTCGATCCCGACACCGCCGACTGGATCCGCGGCCGCCTGGAACGCTACCGGCGCGAGCGCGGCGCCACCATCCTGCTCGCCTCCCACAACATGAACGAGGTGGAGCGCCTGTGCGACCGAGTCATCATGATGAAGCAGGGCCGCATCGTCGACGACGACTCGCCGCCGCAGCTGCTGGCGCGCTACGGCCGCCACACGATGGAGGAGGTTTTTCTCGACGTCGCCCGCGGCCGCGGCGAGGCCCGCCAGGAGGCCGCCCAATGACTCTCACGGCATCGGCAGTGCAGAACTCCGCCGGAGCGTTCAGATGAGCGCTCCCGCAATGGAGTCGGTGACCTTCTCGCCCCGCCGCGTGGGCGCGATGGTGCTGCGCTACTGGTATCTGCTGCGCTCGTCATGGGCGCGGCTGATCGAGCTGATCTACTGGCCGGCCGTGCAGATGCTGATGTGGGGCTTCCTGCAGACCTACCTGGCGCAGACCAGCGGCTTCTTCGCCCAGGCCGGCGGCACCTTCATCGGCGCCGTGATGCTGTGGGACATCCTGTTCCGCGGCCAGCTCGGCTTCTCGATCTCGTTCCTCGAGGAGATGTACGCGCGCAACCTCGGCAACCTGATGATGAGCCCGCTGCGGCCGGTGGAGTTCATCGCCGCGCTGATGATCATGAGCTTGGTGCGGCTCGCCATCGGCATCATTCCGGTCAGCCTGATGGCGATCGCGTTCTTCGGCTTCAACCTCTACGCCATGGGGCTGACGCTGGCGCTGTTCTTCGCCAATCTGATGCTGACCGGCTGGGCGGTGGGGATTTTGGTCTCCGGCCTGGTGCTGCGCAACGGCCTCGGCGCCGAGACCTTCGCGTGGAGCATCATGTTCCTGCTGCTGCCGCTCACCTGCGTCTACTATCCGGTGACGACGCTGCCCGAATGGCTGCAGTGGGTCGCCTGGGCGCTGCCGCCGACCTATGTGTTCGAGGGCATGCGGGCGCTGCTGCTGCAGCACACAGTCCGTGGCGACCTGATGCTGCAGGCGTTCGCGCTCAATGCGGTCTACTTTGCGCTGGCTGCCGCCGCCTTCGTGGTGCTGCTCAACGGCGCGCGCCGCGAGGGCACGCTGCTGCAGAGCGGCGAGTGAGGGTTAATTTTCTTTGAACCGGAGCGCCGCCCGGCGCGACTGAGCTTTGAAGGCCGCGCTTGCCCGCGGCT
>DASWSO010000412.1:0-4279 GCA_036402635.1 Xanthobacteraceae bacterium | reverse complement strand
GCGGAAGTGATGGACGGCGCCGGCCCGGTCAGCGCCGTGGCGGCCGAACTGCAGGCGCTGGAAGCCGCGATGGCGGATCCGGACCGCGCGGACGAGATGGAGACCATCGTCGAGCGCTACGGCGAGGTGCAGGGCCGCTTCGAGGAGCTCGACGGCTACGCGCTGGAAGGACGCGCGCGCGAAGTTCTCGCCGGCCTCGGCTTCAGCGAGGAGATGATGGACGGCGACGTGGGCGCGCTCTCGGGCGGCTGGAAAATGCGCGTGGCGCTGGCCCGTATCCTGCTCATGCGTCCCGACGCCATGCTGCTGGACGAGCCGAGCAACCATCTCGACCTGGAAAGCCTGATCTGGCTGGAGCAGTTTCTCAAAGGTTACGAGGGTGCGTTGCTGATGACCTCGCACGACCGCGAGTTCATGAACCGCATCGTCACCAAGGTGGTGGAGATCGACGGCGGTTCGCTGACCGCCTATTCGGGCAATTACGAGTTCTACGAGCAGCAGCGCGCGCTCAACGAGAAGCAGCAGCAGGCCCAGTTCGAGCGCCAGCAGGCGATGCTCGCCAAGGAGATCAAGTTCATCGAAACCTTCAAGGCGCGCGCTTCGCACGCCGCGCAGGTGCAGAGCCGCGTGAAGAAGCTGGACAAGATCGAACGGGTGGAGCCGCCCAAGCGCCGCCAGACCGTGGCGTTCGACTTCCTGCCGGCGCCGCGCTCCGGCGAGGACGTGGTGAGCCTGAAGAATGTGCACAAAGGCTATGGCAGCCGCAGCATCTACGAGGGGCTCGACTTCTCGGTGCGCCGCAAGGAGCGCTGGTGCGTCATGGGCATCAACGGCGCCGGCAAGTCCACGCTGCTGAAGCTGGTGGCAGGCGCCACGCCGCCGGACGATGGCATGGTGGCGCTCGGCGGCAGCGTGAAGCTGGGCTACTGCGCGCAACACGCCATGGATCTGCTGGACGGCGAGCGCACCGTGTTCGAGGAGCTGGAATATTCGTTCCCGCAGGCGGGCCAAGGTTCGCTGCGCGCGCTGGCCGGCTGCTTCGGGTTCTCCGGCGACGACGTGGAGAAGAGGTGCCGGGTGCTTTCGGGCGGCGAGAAGGCGCGGCTGGTGATGGCGAAGATGCTTTACGACCCGCCGAACTTCCTGGTGCTGGACGAGCCGACGAACCACTTGGACATCGCGACCAAGGAAATGCTCATCGCGGCGCTCTCGCACTACGAGGGCACCATGCTGTTCGTCTCGCACGATCGGCACTTCCTGGCCGCATTGTCCAATCGGGTGCTGGAACTGACGCCCGAAGGCATTCACCGCTATGGCGGCGGCTACACGGAGTACGTCGCGCGCTCGGGCCACGAGGCTCCCGGGCTGCGCAGCTGAGGCGGCAACCCCTCGTGCGTGCCCGCGCTGGTTGCTGAAAAAGACCAGCGCCGCCGTGCATCCCCTGCAACGGCGAGACGGCTGCTGGCGCCGCGTGTTATCAGCCCCGTTCGAGCACAATCGTCTTCTGCGACACGAGTGAGGACATGACGGAAAGGCCGAGACCTTCGGAACCCGCCGAGCGCGCGTATGCGATGCCGATCACCGCCGATCCTGCGCTGCTAGCAAAGCCGCTGCGCTGCCTCGCCGACGTCGAGGAGATCGAGCGCACGCCGCTCGCCCAGCGCTTACAGATCACGAATTTCTCGGAGCGCATGGCGCTCGCCCTGGCGTCGCGCGATCCCGACGACACCGCGATCTTCTTTGTCGCCGACGGCAACGTCGAGAGCACCGCGCAGGAGGTTTCGTTCCGCGAGCTGCGCCGCAACATCGACAGCACCGCCGCGTTGCTGCGCGCGCATGGCATCGGCCGCAACGATGTGGTCGCGATCCTGCTTCCGGCGGTGCCGTCGGTCTACTGGTCCATTCTGGGGGCGATGGCGGCCGCCATCGCGTTTCCGGTCAATTGGATGATGGAGCCGGGGCATGTGCTGCAACTGCTGACGGAAGCGAAGGCCAAGGCGGTGATCGCGCTCGGTCCGACGCCCGGATTCAAGATCTGGGAGTCCGTCACGTCGATTGCGGGCGAGCTTCCGCCCGGCACGCCGATCTGGTCGGTGCAGGGTCCGGGCGGCGAGCGGCTCGCGGACTCGGACCTCGATCTGCAGGTCGCCGCGCAGCCGCGGGGCGCGAGCAGCGTTCATGACACGATCACCGGCGACGACATCGCCGCCTATGTGCATTCCGGCGGCACCACCGGATTGCCGAAGATCGTAAAACTCTCGCACCGGAACATGTCGTACCGGCACTGGACGCTGCAGCTCGCGTTGAAGGCGCTTCCGGGCGAGATCATCATCCACGACGTGCCGATGTTCCACGTCGGCGGCCTCACCGGGCGCTGCCTGCCGCCGCTGGCGAGCGGCGCCAGCATCATCATCCCGAGCATCATGGGCGCGCGCGACAAGCGCTACATCGCGAACTACTGGAAGTTCGTCGAGAAGTACCGGATCACGCGGCTGTCCGGCGTGCCGACGACGCTCGCGGTTCTCGCCAAGGCCCCGCCGCAGGGCGAGGACCTTTCCTCGCTGATGCCGTACTTCATCACCGGCTCGACCGCGATGCCGATGCCGGTGCGCGAGGAGTTCGAGCGCGTCTCCGGCGTCCGTATCCTCAACTCCTATGGGATGACCGAGAACACGGCCAGCATGGCGCTCGATCCGCGCGACGGCGTCGCCAAGGAAGGCAGCTCCGGCATCCGCCTGCCGTATACGAGGATCCGCGCCGTCGTCATGGAGCAGGACGTCGCTCGTCCGTGCGGCCCCGATGAGATCGGGCTGCTGCAGATCAGCGGACCGGGCATCACGCCGGGCTACGTCAATCCGGCGCACGACCGCGCCGCCCGCACGCCGGACGGCTGGTTCAACACCGGCGATCTCGGCCGGGTGGATACGGACGGCTACGTGTTCGTCACCGGTCGCGCCAAGGACGTCATCATCCGCGGCGGCCACAACATCGATCCGGCGCTGATCGAGGACCCGCTGCTGCAGTCGGACGACGTGCTGCTCGCGGCCGCGGTCGGCAAGCCCGACGCCTATGCGGGAGAGCTGCCGGTCGCCTACGTGCAACTGGTGCCGGGCTCGCGCGCGACCAGCGACGATCTGCTCGCCTTCCTGACCGGCCGGGTGGCCGAGCGCGCCGCCATGCCGAAGGAGATCTTCATCCTGGACAAGCTGCCGCTCACCGACATCGGCAAGCCGATGAAAACCGTGCTGCGCCAGGATGCGGCGGAGCGGGCCTTCCTGTCCGCGCTCTCGCAGGCCACCGGGCTGCCGGCCGAGGATCGCCGGCTGCGGGTCGCGGTCGCGCCGCACCCGGCGCACGGCTCGATCGTGAACATCATGGTGGCCTGCCCGTCCGAGTCCGAACGAACGCTGCTGGCGAAGCAGATCAAGGACATCATGGGGCAATATTCGATCGCCCACGCGATCGAGTGGCAGCGCGACGCCGAAGCGCTCAACGCGAGCGTGGCCGGATGAGCACGGAATTCCAGACGATCCGTTACGCGCAGAAGGATGGCCATGCCTGCCTGACGCTCGACCGGCCGCAGGCGCTGAACGCGATCGACCCGGTGATGCTCGATGAGATCGGGCGCGCCGTGCAGGCGGCGCAAGCCGACGATTCGGTGAGCGCGTTGATCGTCACCGGCGCCGGCGAGCGCGCGTTTTCCGCCGGCATGGATCTGCGCGCGTTCCGCGACCGCGCCGCGGCCTCGCCGCTGCAGGCGCGTGCCGGCCGCCGCGGCTACCGGCATCCGCTCGCAGCCATCAGCAAGCCGGTGATCGCGGCGGTGAACGGCCTCGCCTACGGCGGTGGGCTCGAGATCGTTCTGCTGTGCGACCTCGTGGTTGCGGCCGAGAACGCCACCTTCGCGGCCGCGGAGGTCTCGCGCGGCTTGATCCCCGGCAATGGCGCGACCCAGCGGCTGCCGCGCAAAGTCGGCCTCACCTCCGCGCTGGAGATGCTGCTGACCGCGCTTCCGATCGACGCCGCCAAGGCGCTCCGCATCGGTCTGGTCAATGAGGTGGTGGCGTCCGCGGAGCTGATGCCGGCAGCCGAGAAGCTCGCCGCCGCGATCCGTGCCAACGGGCCAGTGGCTGTCCGCGCGGTCAAGGAAGCCGCGCTCAGGGGCTTCGACCTGCCGCTGGACAAAGGCCTCGAGCTCGAAAGCGACTTGCTGACCATGGTGCAGGGCACCGACGACGCCAAGGAAGGCGTGCGCGCCTTCATCGAGAAGCGCAAGCCG
>DASWSO010000411.1:0-10429 GCA_036402635.1 Xanthobacteraceae bacterium | reverse complement strand
CGCTGGCGGCCGTGGCGTTGCACCTTATCCGGCCTGGCCTGCCGCTGATGGTCATAGCGCTCGCCGCCGGCGGGCTCGGCCTCGTGCTCTACAACGTCGAGACCTCGGCGCTGGCGGTCGCGCTGCTCATCCTCGGCTTCGCGCGCCCGCAAATCGCAGCAGAGTCAGGCTGAGCAACAGCAGCCATATGACGGTGGTGCGCGCCTGCCAGTTCCCGAAACCCTCGTTCAAGGCGATATAGCCGCCGGCCAGGCCGAGGGTGAGCGCGCTGAGGATTTCGGCGGTCGCCGCAGTGGACCCGGATCCGGAAGGCTGCCGGCGTATCGCCAGCAGGGCGAGTGGCAGCACCGCCGCCGCCAATCCGGGAAACGGAAAATCCTTGTAGCGCGGGTCGAACACGAGCCCGAGCGCGATCTGGATCGCGAGCGCCGTGACGGTGATCAACACGAGCCCCAAGAGCACGGCCGCGGGCGCCAGGCGTTCGCGGTTCTGCCGTGCCAGCACGTCGCCAAATCGCGGGACCGCGACTTCCCGCATCAGCGCGACCGCCGCCAGCAGCGGCGCCGCACCGGCGGCGAACAGCAAGACGCCGGAGCGCACCCATTGGCCCCAGCCCAGGGACTCGATCGCCACCTTCTCGACGGTCCAGCCGATGCCGACGCCGGCGACCACCGCCATCAGGCCGACCATCGCCCAGCGCGCCGCCGGGGCGGGCGGGTCGGAAGCACGACGGGACGTCCACCCGGCGGCGAACACGATCGCCGCGAGCACGACGCCGAGCCCGGCCTGAAGCTTCCAGGCCGGGTGGTTGGAGACCGCGGCGCCCCAGATGAATTTCGGCTCGCGCCGCCGATCGTCCAGCAGCCCCCAATGACCCCCGACCGTGCCTTCCAGCCGCCGCTTCCAAGGCTGGTCGAATGCCTCGATCACGTTGACGCGGTAGTTGCCGCGTTTCGCCGCCGCCAGCACCTCGTGCAGCACGCGCGCCTGGTTTGCCGGCGAAGGCAGCGCACCTTCGCGCATGCGGCCGGCGCTCGGCCAGCCGGTCTCGCCGATCAGGATCTCCTTGGCCGGAAACGCCGCCACCACCCGCGCCCGGATCGAATCCACGTGGGCGGCCGCATCGCGCGCCGGGATCGGAAAGTCCTCCCAGTACGGCAGGATGTGGATGGTGACGAAATCGACCGCGTCGTAGACGGCGGGATTGCGCAGCCAGAACTCCCATACGTCCGCATAGGTCACCGGCACCGGCACCGCCTGCTTGACGCGGCGGATGGTCGCTGCCAGGTCCGCTGCCGCCATCTCGCCGCGCAGCAGCACCTCGTTGCCGACGACGATGCTGCGGATCACGTCCGGATGCCGCTTGGCGAGGGCGATGGCGGTTTCGATTTCGACCTCGTTCTTCTGCGGCAGTCCGGAAAGCCAGAGCCCCTGCATCACCTTCAGCCCGTATCGGCCGGCAATGCCGGCGATCTGGTCGAGCCCGTGCTCGATCGAATAGGTGCGCACGCAATCGGTTATTTTCGACAGGCGCGCCAAGTCCTCGTCGATCTGTGCGGCGCTGATACGGGTGCCGGCATCGAGCGGGTTCTGGCTGCCGCGGAACGGCGCGTAAGAAACGCAATAGAGCTTCTCGCCCGCAGCGAGCGGCGACGGCGGCATCGGAACCGGCCGCCCGAGCCAGGCCCAGGCGGCAACGATCACGGCGGCGGCGGCCGCGAACAGCACGATCGGCACACGCATGAAGTCCCCTACTCGACACAGCCGGCAGGCGCCCGCTTAACGGCTCGGGCGCTGGCTGCCAAGTTAACCCTGCATCAGGAGAAGCGGCGGTGGAGCGCTGGACAAGCGTCACGACTTCCGCCATCAAATTGCCGACGAGCCCAGCCAGGTTGTGACCGCCCGCCAACCTGAACACGCCACGTAGAACACCCCGCAATGCAAGTTTTTAGTTCGCGTCTCGTTGCTGCCGCAGCCGCTGCGGCGGCGATGGTCTTGGTGTCGAGCGGCGCCTATGCGCAGAGCGGGGAGCAGAAGCCGGAACAGCGTCCGCCGCAGGCCGCCGATGCCGCCAAGGACACCCCGGCCAAGAAGCCCGACGAGTTCGTCGAGGCGGCGCGCGTCCTGGGCGGCCCCGCCTCCAATCCGGAATGCGTCTGGCTCGGCCGACGGGTCGTGAACCTGTTATGGCGCGACGATCTCGACACCGCCTTCCGCCACCTCGACCTCTATGACCGCTTCGGCTGTCCTGGCGGCCACGTGCAGTCGACCTTCCGCTGCGTGGTCAAGCAGGGAAACATCGACCCGAAGCTCCCCGAGAGCCTCAACGCCCGCGTTCACGCCTGCTGGATCAATCCCGGCTTGACGCCACAGGCGGCCGCGACGCCGTCGGCGTCGTCGCCCGCCGGTCCGGCGCAAGCGGCGCCGGCATCGCCTGCGGGAGCGCCGGCGGCCGGAACGAACCCGCAATAGCGACGTTGGAGCTTGGGCGTTCGGGAGTTCTGCGTCAAAAAAACGCCACGACCCGTTCCTAGGTAAGTAGCAATCCTTGTCGGGATTGCCTACCTTCAGGACCTGCGATCGAGCCCAGGGGACGGGTTCGCGCGGATCACTTACGCCCCGTGGTATGAGTCAATGCGCGTCGCCGGGTTTGTGGTTGCGCTGGTTGTGTGTGTGCACGGGGCGCTTTGGTCCCTGACTCGCGAAACCCGCACGGCACCGGACATCAACGGTCCGCTCGCCAGCGTCTCCTTCGCTCCCTATCAAGGCTCGCTCCACCCGGATCAGGGCAACCGCCCGACCGAGGCGCAGATCCGCTCCGATCTGAAGGTGATCGCGCCCTATACGCGCGCCGTCCGCACCTATTCGTCGACCGGCGGCGGCGAGCTCGTCCCGGCCGTGGCCAACGAGTTCGGCCTGCGCGCGACCGTCGGCGCCTGGATCGACAAGGACGAGAAGCGCAACGAGCGCGAGATGCGCGCGGCGGTCGACCTCGCCAAGAAGAACCGCAACGTCAATGCCGTCGTGGTCGGCAACGAGACGATCTTCCGCGGCGAGAAGTCGGTCGACGAACTGGTCAAGCTGATCCACCGGGTCAAGCGCGAGGTACAGGTGCCGGTCACCACCGGTGAAATTTGGCACGTCTGGATCGAGCATCCGGAGCTTGCCTCGTCTGTCGACTTCATCGCGGCGCATATCCTCCCGTACTGGGAAGGCTTCTCGGAAGGAGCCGCCGTCGACCAGGCGGTGACGATCTACAACAAGCTGCGGCAGGCTTTTCCGGGCAAGCGCATCGTGATCGCCGAGTTCGGCTGGCCGAGCGCCGGATACAACCAGAAGCTCGCCAACCCCGGTCGGTTCGAGCAGGCGCAGGTGCTGCGCGATTTCGTCTCCCGCGCCGACGCGCTCGGCATGGACTACAACATCGTCGAGGCGACCGATCAGCCCTGGAAGATCTTCGAAGGCAGCGTCGGACCCTACTGGGGCATCTGGGACGCCTCGCGCCAGCCCAAGTTCGCCTGGACCGGCCCGATCTCCGACCCGCAGCACTGGAAGCTCGGCCTGGTTGCCGTGCTGATCGGCTTCCTGCTGTCGCTGCCGATCCTGGTGCTCGCGGGCGCCACCTTCGGGCAGAGCCTGTTGCTGGCGGTGGCCGCGCACGCGGTCGGCGGCTGGTGCGCCACCGTGTTCGCATTCTGGAACGGCCACTATTTCGTGCCCGGCGCCGCCGTCGCGCTCGGGCTCGGCGTGGTGCTGCTGATCCCGCTGGTGCTGATCGCGCTCTCCCGCATCGAGGAGATCGCCGCCATCGCCTTCGGCCGGCGCGAGCGCCGCGTGCTCAGCGGCGGGGTTGCGGCCGCGAACGGCCACCAGCCGATGGTCTCGATCCACATCCCGGCCTATCGCGAGCCGCCGGAGATGCTGAAGCAGACGCTCGATGCGCTCGCCAAGCTCGACTACCCGCACTGGGAGTGCGTCGTCGCCATCAACAACACGCCGGACCCGGCGTTCTGGCTGCCGGTGCAGGAGCATTGCCGCGCGCTCGGCGATCGCTTCAAGTTCCTCAATCTGGAGAAGGTCGACGGCTTCAAGGCCGGTGCGCTGCGCATCGCGCTCGCCCATACGGCGCCGGAAGCCGAAGTCATCGGCGTCATCGACGCCGACTATGCCGTGCATCCCGATTGGCTGAAGGATCTCGCGCCAGCGTTCGCCGACCCGCGCGTCGGCCTGGTGCAGGCGCCGCAGGACCACCGCGACGGCGACCGCAGCATCATGCACCACGCCATGAACGGCGAATATGCCGGCTTCTTCGACATCGGCATGGTGGAGCGCAACGAGACCAACGCGATCGTCGTGCACGGCACCATGTGCCTGATCCGCCGCTCGGCGCTGGAGGCGGCCGGCGGCTGGCCCACCGACACCATCTGCGAGGACACCGACCTGGGGCTCAGCATCCTCGAGCAGGGCTGGACCGCGCACTACACCAACCGGCGCTACGGCCACGGCCTGCTGCCGGACAATTACGAAGCCTACAAGAAGCAGCGCCACCGCTGGGCCTATGGCGGCTTCGCCATCGTGAAGAAGCACTGGCGCCGCTTCCTGCCGGGCGCCAGCCAGCTCACCCGCGAGCAGCGCCGCGACTACACGCTCGGCTGGCTCAACTGGCTGGGCGCCGAGGCGATCGGCGTCACCATGGCGGTGCTCAACCTGCTCTGGGTCCCGGTGGTGGCGTTCGTCGGCATCGCCATTCCGGACAAGGTGCTGACGCTGCCGGTGATCGGCGCGTTCGCCGTGATGCTGGCGCACTTCGTCGCGCTCTACCGCCTGCGCGTGCCGATCCGCGGCGGACAGACGTTTGTCGCCGCCGTCGCCGCGATGTCGCTGCAGCTCACCGTCGCCAAGGCGATCTGGGACGGCGTGGTGAAGGACAACATGCCGTTCGCCCGCACCGCCAAGGGCGGCAAGGTGCGGGTCGCCGCCTTCCCGGCGTTCTGGGAAGCGATCTTCGGCGCGCTGCTGATCACCGGCGCAATCGTGGTGGTCGCCACCAACCGGCAGAACGTCCGCGAGGTCGACCTGTTCGCGCTGGTGCTGGTGATCCAGAGCCTGCCGTTCCTGGCGGCGGTCGCGATGGCGACGCTCGAGGGCTCGCGGCTCAACGAGTTCGCCTACTGGTCCAACCTGCGCGGTTCGCTGGCGGGACTGCGTTTCGGCCGTCCGCGCCTGACGCAGGCGCCCGCCCCGGCCGAGAAGCGGGTCGAGACCGCGCAGTAGCCCTTTCCGCAGCGGCGGTGTTTCGGTTTCCTCCCCGGCGCGGCGGGGAGGGTCAGGCCGGCATCGCCTTTTCCACCAGCCGCACGAAATACGACGAGCCGAACGGCAGCGCTTCGTCGTTGAAGTTGTAGGCCGGGTGGTGGAGGTTGGCGGTGTCGCCGTTGCCCATGAAGATGTAGGCGCCGGGCCGCTCTTCCAGCATGAACGAAAAATCTTCCGCGCCCATCACCGGCGCGACGTCGGTCTTCACGCGCTCGCTGCCTGCCACCTCCGACGCGACAGCGGCGGCGAAGCCGGTCTCGCGCTCGTGGTTCACCGTCACCGGATAGTCGCGCAGATAGGTGAGCTTGGCGGTGGCGCCATGCAGCTTCGCCACCCCCACGACGATCTCGTTCAGCCGCTTCTCGACCAGGTCGCGCACCGCCGGGCTGAGCGTGCGCGCGGTGCCGCGCAGGAACGCGGTCTGCGGAATGATGTTGTCGGCGCTGCCGGCATGGAACTGGGTGATGGACACAACGGCGGCCTCCAGCGGGTCGACGTTGCGCGACGCGATCGACTGGATCAGGTTCACCAGCTGGCTGCCCACCAGGATCGTGTCGATGCCTTCGTGCGGCTTGGCGGCGTGGGAGCCCTTGCCCTCGATGTCGATGTGGATGCGGTCCGCGGCCGCCATCACCGGACCTGAGCGAATCGCGAAGCTGCCGATCGGCATGCCGGGCCAGTTGTGCAGGCCGTAGACCTCCTGGATGCCGAAGCGGTCCATCATGCCGTCCTTGACCATCTCGCGGCCGCCTCCCCCACCCTCCTCGGCCGGCTGGAAGATCACCACGGCGGTGCCGTCGAAGTTGCGGGTTTCGGCCAGATATTTGGCGGCGCCGAGCAGCATGGCGGTGTGCCCGTCGTGGCCGCAGGCGTGCATCTTGCCCGGCACCGTCGACTTGTAGGGAAGCTCGCTCTGCTCCTCGATCGGCAGCGCGTCCATGTCGGCGCGCAGCCCGATCACCTTGCCGGACGAGCCCTTGCGGCCGCGGATCACCCCGACCACGCCGGTGCGGCCGATGCCCGGAACCACCTGGTCGCAGCCGAAGGCCTTGAGCTTCTCCTGCACCGAGGCGGCGGTGCGGTGCACGTCGAACATCGTCTCCGGATGCGCATGCAGGTCCTGCCGCCAGGCGGCGATCTCGGGCTGCATGTCGCCCAAACGATTGATGATCGGCATATGCGCATCTCCTGGCAACGCGAGCGCGCCGCGCACGCCAGTGCGCAGTTTGTGATGGAATGGTTTCTGCATGCAGCAAACCGGAGCCGGGCGTGGCCGTCAATGGTCCCGGCAGGGCGCTGGACCGCCCGAAGCGATCATGGGTAAGCTTCAACCTGAGATCGGCCGGCAGGGGGAGAACTGCAGGCCGCGTCGCAACAGGGGAACCAGACATGCGATCCAAGCTGGCGCTCGCCGCGCTCGCGGCAGGCTTCTTCGCGAGCGCGCTCGCGGCCGACGCGGCCACCTTCCGCTTCGCCTTCCAGGGCGACCTGAAGTCGCTCGATCCCTATTCGCTCAACGAGACCTTCACCCACGGAATGCTGGGCAACGTCTACGAGGGTCTCACCAAGCGCGACAAGGAGCTGAAGATCGTTCCCGGGCTGGCGGAGCGCTGGGAAACGCCGGAGCCGACGCGCTGGCGTTTCCACCTGCGACGGGGCGTGAAGTTCCAGAACGGCGAGGATTTCAACGCCGACGACGTCGTATTCTCGGCGGCGCGCGTGCATGCGCCCGCCTCCGACGTGAAGACGCGCTTTCCGGCCGACACCAAGGTGGTGAAGGTCGACGACTACACCGTCGACTTCGTCACGCCAGTCCCCAATCCGATCCTGCACTACGAGTGGGACACCTGGTACATCCTGTCCAAGAAATGGGCGGAGGCGAACAATTCGACGGCGCCGCAGCCGGCCGCCGGACAAGCGGCGAGCTACGCCGCGCTGCATGCCAACGGCACCGGCCCGTTCGTGATTGCCGAGCACCAGGCCGGCGTGAAGACGGTCTTTCGTCCCAACAAGAATTGGTGGGGCAAGCCGGAGCACAATTTCGACGAGGTGATCTTCACCACCATCTCGAACGACGCGACGCGGGTCGCGGCGCTGCTGTCGGGCGACGTCGACTTCGCCGATCCGGTGCCGCTGCAGGACGTCGCGCGCGTGAAGGCAAGCGGCAGTGCCGACGTGCTGCAGGGACCGGAGCTGCGCACGATCTTCCTCGGTTTCGACCAGTATCGCGACGAGCTGAAATACTCGAGCGTGAAGGGCAAGAACCCGTTCAAGGACGTGCGCGTGCGCAAGGCGTTCTATCTGGCGATCGACGAGGACGCGATCGCGGCGCGGGTGATGCGCGGCGCGGCCACACCGTCGGCGCTGATGATCTCACCGCTGCTGTTCGACCTGTCGAAGGACTTCACGCGCCCGAAGGCCAATCCGGAAGAGGCGAAGAAGCTGCTCGCCGAGGCCGGTTATCCGAACGGCTTCGAAGTCACGCTCGACTGCCCCAACGATCGCTACATCAACGACGAGGCGATCTGCCAGGCAGTGGTGGCGATGCTGGCGCGGGCCGGTATCAAGATCAACCTGCTGGCGCAGCCGAAGGCAAAATATTTCGCCAAGATCCTGGTCTCCGGCGGCTACGACACGTCGTTCTATCTGCTCGGCTGGACCCCGGGCTCGTTCGATTCCTGGAACGTGCTGGCTAACATGTACCGCTGCCGCGACGAGCAGGGCAAAGGCGGCAACAACAATCTCGGAAACTACTGCAATCCCAAGATGGAGGAGATGATCGTCCAGATCCTCAGCGAGCCCGAGAAGGGCAAGCGCGACCAGCTCATCAAGACCGCCTACGAGCTCGGCCAGAACCAGGATTGGGGATACGTGCCGCTGCACCAGCAGGCGCTCGCCTGGGGCGCCTCGAAGAAGATGAAGATCGTCCAGCGCGCCGACAACCAGATCCTGTTCTACTGGTTCAGGAAGGAATGAGCGTCCTCTAGACCTCTTTAATTCGAGGAGGAGCGGCACTCCTCCTCGAACGGACCATTCAAGGCATGCTCGCCATCATCCTCCGCCGTCTGGGGCAGGCCATCCTGGTCATGCTGGTGGTGGCTTTGATCGCGTTCGCGCTGTTCCGCTTCGTCGGCGATCCGATCAACCAGATGGTCGGCATCGAGACCAGCGTCGAGGAACGCGCGCAGCTGCGCCAGCAGCTCGGCCTCAACGATCCGCTGTGGGTGCAGTTCGCCCGCTTCGTGCGGCAGGCCGCGACGCTCGACTTCGGCTCCTCGTATCAGTTCAAGCAGCCGGTCGCCGACCTGATCGCCGACCGCTTCCCGGCAACGATGGAGCTTGCGATCGTGTCGGTGATCGTGGCGCTCGCGATCGGCATCCCAATGGGCGTCTATACCGGGCTGCACCGGAATTCCTGGCTCTCAAAACTGTTCCAGGCGGTGTCGCTGGTCGGCATCTCGCTGCCGACTTTCCTCACCGGCATCCTGCTGATCTTCCTGTTCGCCGTTACGCTCGGCTGGCTGCCGTCGTTCGGCCGCGGCGACGTGGTGCGGCTCGGCTTCTGGAGCACCGGCCTGCTCACCACCTCCGGCATCAAGGCGCTGATCCTGCCCGCGATCACGCTCGGCCTGTTTCAGATGACGCTGGTGATGCGGCTGGTTCGCGCCGAGATGCTGGAAGTGCTGCGCACCGACTACATCAAGTTCGCGCGCGCCCGCGGCCTCTCCAACCGCGCCGTGAACTTCGGTCATGCGCTGAAGAACACGCTGGTGCCGGTGGTCACCATCGCCGGCCTGCAGATGGGCTCGGTGATCGCCTTCGCGATCATCACCGAGACCGTGTTTCAGTGGCCCGGCATGGGGCTGCTGTTCCTCAAGGCGGTGCAGAACGCCGACATCCCGATCATGTCGGCCTATCTGCTGCTGGTGGCGCTGATCTTCGTCACCATCAACCTGGTGGTCGACCTGCTTTACGTCGCGATCGATCCGCGGCTGCGGGTCGAGGCGCGCGCGGCCTGACGCCATGGCAGTCATAGCCGCCCCCTCCCCCGCCGCGCCGGCAGCGCCGGCAGCACGTGCGCCGCGCCGGCGCTGGCGCGACAACGATCTGGTCTATTCGTTCTTCCGCTCCAGGGTGACGGTGGTCGCGACCATCGTCACGCTCGCGATCGTGCTCTCGGCCGTGCTGGCGCCGTGGATCGCCCCGCACGATCCGTTCGACGTGCGCCAGCTCAACCTGATGAACTCGCACCTGCCGCCGGTATGGGCGGCCGAAGGCGAACGGCAGTTCCTGCTCGGCACCGACGACCAGGGCCGCGACGTGCTCTCCACCATCCTCTACGGCTCGCGCAGCTCGATTGCGATCGGCGTGCTTTCGGTCGCGCTCGCCGCCACGCTCGGCATCGTGCTCGGCCTGATCGCCGGCTATGCCGGCGGCACCCTCGACGCCGTCATCATGCGCATCGCCGACGTGCAGCTCACCTTCCCGGCGATCCTGATCGCGCTGCTGATCGACGGCTGCGTGCGCGCGCTGGTCGGCGAGCAGCGCAACGAGCAGATGGCGTTCTGGGTGCTGGTGTTCTCGATCGGCCTGTCGTTCTGGGTGCAGTATGCGCGCACCGTGCGCGGCTCCACCATGGTGGAGAAGAGCAAGGACTACGTGGCGGCGGCGCGGCTGATCGGCATCCATCCGGCGATGATCCTGTTGCGCCACATCCTGCCCAACGTCACCGGCCCGGTGCTGGTGATCGCCACCATCAACCTGGCGCTCGCCGTCATCCTGGAGGCGACGCTGTCGTTCCTCGGCGTGGGGCTGCCGCCGACCCAGCCGTCGCTCGGCACCCTGATCCGCATCGGCAACAACTTCCTGTTCGCCGGCGAGTGGTGGATCGCGATCTTCCCCGGCATCACGCTCGCGGCTTTGGTGCTCGCCGTGAATCTGGTCGGCGACTGGCTGCGCGACGCGCTCAATCCGAAGCTGCGATGAGCGGGGCCGTCCTCAGCGTCCGCAACCTGCGGGTCGAGTTCCCCACCCGCCGCGGCCGGCTGGTGGCGGTCGACGACGTGTCGTTCGACATCATGCCCGGCGAGATCCTGGGCGTTGTCGGCGAATC
>DASWSO010000410.1:0-1712 GCA_036402635.1 Xanthobacteraceae bacterium | reverse complement strand
CGAATAGAAGTCGTTCTGCGCGCCGCCAGCCGCCAGCTGCCGCTTCAGGCTCAGCGTCACCACCTGTGCGCCGGACGCGGCGATCGCTTCCTGCAGCACCTGCGGCGACGGATAGCCCGCCGTCCCCAGGAAGAAGCGGCTCTCGAGTTCGACGTCGGCGATGCGAAGTCCCATGGTGTTCAACCCCCGGTGATCGGCTGGAAAGTGAAGACTGCGTCGCCGTCGCGCAGCGGCACGGTGGCGCGCGCGCCGCGCGGCACGAACTCGCCGTTGACGGCGGTGGCCAGTGCCTGCGGCGGCTGGCCCAGCGCCGCGATCAGGTCGGCCAGCGTCGTTTCGTCCGCCACGCTGCGCGGCTCGCCGTTGAGCGTGATCTCCCGTGTCATGCAAGGTCCTCGATCGCCTGCTCCACCAGCGCCGGCGCGATCAGCCAGCCGTGGCGGAACAGGCCATTGATGCGGGTCAGCCCGGCCTCGGCCTCGATGCGCGGCAGGTTGTCCGGCAGTGCCGGGCGCAGGTTGGTCTCGCTGTGCACGATGCGCGCTTCGGCGAGTTCCGGCACCACGCTGTGCGCGGCTGCGAGCAGTTCGACCGTGCTGCGCACCGACACCGGCGAGCGGTCCTCGCTCTCGATCTCGCTGGCACCGACGATGACGAGGTCCGGCCCGCGCGGCACGATGTAGACGCGATGGCGGGGATGCAGCAGGCGCAGCGGGCGGGTCAGTGCGAGGCCGGGCGCCTGCAGCCAGAAGATCTCGCCGCGCACGCCGCGCACCGGCATCTGCGGCCGTGCGCCGGTGCCGCGGACGTCGAAGACGTGGTCGAAGCGGTGCGTGGCGTCAACGGTGCGGAGCGTGTGCGGGGAGGCTTGTTCGATGCCGTGACCCCAGTGCCAGTGGACGACGCGGGTGGCGGTGGCGAGGGCCTGCATCGCTTGCACCGTGTGGATGCGGCCTTCGTGGGGGAGAAGCCAGGCGTTGCCGGGGCCGCGGACGGCGGGTTCGAGATCGCCGAGTTGTTGAATCGAAAGCGCCTGCGGCGCCATCCCCTCAACGCCTTGGGTCCCCGCCTGCGCGGGGATGACCATCGCGTCATTCCCGCGCAGGCGGGGATCCAGGGCTTCCATCTTCCGCGCCAGCAGATCGACCACCCGCCGCGCCGCGCCTTCATCCCCCCGATGCGCCAGCAGCAAACTGCCGTCGCAGCGGAACTCCACCGGAACTTCCAGTCGCGCCAGGATCCCCGGCCACAACTCCATCGATCGCAAGCCCAACCGGAACACGCCCTCGTCCGCCGACTCGAGTTCCGCCACCGGACTCAACATCCCGGCTGCCGTCCAACCCGCCGCGCCGCGCGCTTCCGCATTGGGCGCAGGGTCGAACACATGCACCGCGTGACCGCGGTGCGCGAGCTGGAAGGCGAGGAGTCGTCCCAGCAGGCCTGCGCCGGCGATGCCGATGCTCATCGCGGGAAGCCCGCTGCTGCGGGAAAGGAGGCTGGGAGGAAAGGGGCTTGCATCTGGCTCTTCTTACGCCGGTACGAACCGGTTCAAGTTCACGGGTTTGGATGTGCCATCTCAGCGAATCGGCACCTGCCGATCGCACCCCGGAGCGAAGCGCAGTATAGACCCTCGGTCGCGCGCGCGTGGCGATCCCTTAGACTGGCCGCCCGCCGCGCCGAGCACGTGGCGTCAGGAGCTTCGAGATGAGCGT
>DASWSO010000409.1:0-4284 GCA_036402635.1 Xanthobacteraceae bacterium | reverse complement strand
CGGGCTGCCGGGACTCCCGCAGGCGTCGATCCCGGCGATCCTCACCGCCGCCGGCACCACGGCGGCGTTCGCCACCGTTTGGGCCGCGCATGGGCTCTACGGCTTCCTGGCGCCCGGCACCGCCTTCATTCTGCTCGGCCTCGTGGCGCTGGCGACGCTCGCAGCCGCGCTGCTGCACGGGCCGGCGCTCGCCGGCCTCGGCCTGGTCGGCGCATTCGTCGCGCCGGCGCTGATCGACAGCCCGGAGCCGAATTATTGGGCGCTCTATCTCTATCTCGCCGTGGTAACCGCGGCGGCGTTCGCGCTGGCGCGCATGCGGCTGTGGCGCTGGCTGGCGCTGACCGCGATCGGCTTCGGATTCGGCTGGCTGCTGCTCGGCCTCGGCGCGCCGGCGAGTTCCGGGCCGGAAGTGTTCTTTGTGCTCGCCGGGTTCACGCTCGCGGCCGCACTGATCGTCGGCGGCCTGTTCTACGGTCCCGACCGGCCGCCCGAGACGCTCGACGAAGTCTCCGCGGCCGCGGTCGGCGCCTATGTGGCGGAAGCCGCCATCCTCGCCATCGCGACCCGGCACGACCCGGCGGCACTGATCGCATTCACGCTGCTGGCCGCCGCCACGGTGGCGATCACCTGGCGCACCGCCTCCGCCGCCGTGGCGCTGCCGGGCGCCGCGCTCCTCTCCGCGCTGGTGATCGCCGAATGGGCGGTGCGGGTGCGCGTGCCCGAGCTGATCGCACCCGCGGGCGCAACCGCCGCCGCGTTTCCGGATCCCGGCAGCGCCGACGTCGGCATGCATCTCGCGCTCGGGGCGGCGCTCGCGGCACTGTTCGGTGTCTCCGGATTCCTGGCTCAGGGACGCTACGCGCGCGCGCTGGTGCCGATGCTGTGGGCGGTGTCGGCGCTGGTCGCCCCGATCGCGATCCTGGTGGCGCTGTACTACCGCGTCGCCGGCTTCGAGCGTTCGATCCCGTTCGCCGCGCTGGCGCTGCTGCTGGCAGCGCTCTACGCCACCGCGACCGAGCTCTTGAGCAAGCGCGAACCGCGCCCCGGCCAGGCTGCCGCCGAAGCGCTGTTCGCGGTCGGCGCCATCGCCGGGCTGGCGCTCGCTCTGACCTTTGCGCTGGAGCAGGGCTGGCTGACGGTGGCGCTGGCGCTGATGGCACCCGGCATCGCCATGATCGCGCAGAAGCGGCCGCTGCCGATGCTGCGCTGGATGGTGGCGGGCGCCGCCGCGCTCGTCTGCGCCCGCGTCGTCTACGAGCCGCAGATCGTCACCAATCTCGGCACCACGCCGATCTTCAACTGGCTCTTGTGGGGCTACGGCGTGCCGGCGCTCTGCTTCTGGGTCGCCGGATATCTGCTGCGGCAGCGCGCCGACGATGTGCCGGCCCGCATGCTGGATTCCGCCGCGATCCTGTTCACGGTGCTCACCGTCACCCTGGAAATCCGCCACAGCGTCGGCGGCGGCAACATTTATGCGCGCAATTCCGGCCTGGCGGAGCTTGGGCTGCAGGCGTCCACCTTCCTCGCCATGGCGATCGGGCTGGAGCGGCTGCGCGGCCGCACCCACAGCCCGGTGCACAATGTCGGCGCCGTGCTGATCGCCGCTGCCGCGCTGCTGGTGATCGTGTTCGGGCTGCTGCTGGCGGAAAATCCGCTCGGCAACAACCAGCCGGTCGGCGGGCGCTTCTTCAACCTGATCCTGCTCGGCTACGGGCTGCCGGCGGTGCTCGCCGTCACGCTGGCGCTGATCGCGAAACAGACGCGGCCGATGCCGTATCGCGCGGTCGCGGCCGGCGCCGCCGTGGTGCTCTCGATCATGTATCTGACGCTCGAGGTGCGGCGCCTGTACCAGGGGCCGGTGATCGGCCTGTTCGGACATCCCCCGGGCGATGCGGAGCTGTGGACCTATTCGGCCGTGTGGCTCGGCTTCGGCGTGCTGCTGCTGCTGGTCGGCATCCTGCTGCGCTCGCAGCCGGCGCGGCTCGCCTCCGCGGCCGTGATCCTGCTGACGGTCGTGAAGGTGTTCGTCTACGATCTCGCCGGCATCGGCGGCATCTGGCGCTCGCTCTCCTTCATCGGCCTCGGCTTGGTGCTGGTGGGGATCGGCTGGCTGTACCAGCGGCTGCTGTTCCCGCCGCGTCCGCAGGCGGTCGCGCCGATCGCTGCTGCTGCGCCGACATGATGATCTACAAGATCTGCCCGGCTGCGCTCTGGCGCGAGGCGGAGCGGGACGGCGTCTTTCGCGGGGCGCCGGTCGACCAAGCCGATGGCTACATCCACTTCTCGACCGCCGAGCAGGTGCAGGAGACCGCGACGAAGCACTTCGCCGGCCAGACCGACCTGCTGCTGATCGCGGTGGACGCGGATTCGCTCGGCGCTGCGCTGCGCTGGGAGCCGTCGCGCGGCGGCCAGCTGTTTCCGCATCTCTATGGCGAATTGCCGGTTTCGGCGGCGTGCAGCATCGCGCCGCTGCGGCTCGACCGCAGCGGGCGTCACGTCTTTCCGCCGCTCTGACGAGAGAGCCGCGCGAGCGGCTCAGCGCGCCTACTTCAGGAAGCCGGAGAACTTCTTCTGGAAGCGCGAGACGCGGCCGCCGCGGTCCAGCAGCTGCTGGTGGCCGCCGGTCCAGGCCGGATGCGACTTGGCATCGATGTCGAGATGCAGCGTGTCACCGGGCTTGCCCCAGGTGGTGCGCGTCTCGAACTCGGTGCCGTCGGTCATCACGACCTTGACGGTGTGGTAGGCGGGGTGAATACCTGTTTTCATCGTAAAAGCCTCCCGCGCGCATTCGCGCGGTACAAGGGTTCGTGCTGCGTGAAGTTGCCGGCTGTATACCGTAGCACCGCCGCCCAGACAAGTTCCGCGCGCGCCCGATGACCGAGACCTCCGCAAGCACCGGCGGGCCGACCGGCCGGCCGCCGCCGCGCGCCCCGCGGTTGCGCCCTTTGGTGCAACTGATTCCGTCGGTGCTGCGGTACCCCGGCCGGGCGCTGGCCGCCCTGGTGGCGCTGGTGGTCGCCGCGCTCGCCACCCTGGCGATCCCGCTGGCGCTGCGCCGGATGATCGATTTCGGCTTCGCCGCGCAGGGCACCGGCCTCATTCACAACTACTTCGCCGTGATGATCGCGGTCGCGGCGGTGCTCGCCGCGGCCAGCGCGCTGCGCTTCTACCTCGTCACCACGCTCGGCGAACGCGTGGTCGCCGACCTGCGCGACCGCGTGTTCGAGCACATTCTGGGGCTCTCGCCCGCGTTCTTCGACCGCACCCAGACCGGCGAGGTGCTGTCGCGCCTGACCGCCGACACCACCCAGATCAAAGCGGCGGTCGGCGCCTCGGTCTCGATCGCGCTGCGCAATGTGGTTCTGTTCGTCGGCGCCAGCGCCATGATGGTGATCACCAGCCCGCGGCTGTCGGCCTTCGTGCTGGCGGCGATTCCGGTGATCGTGCTGCCGCTGGTCGCGGTCGGCCGCATGGTGCGGCGGCGAGCCCGCTTCGCGCAGGACACGCTCGCCGAGGCGTCGGCCTATGCGGGCGAGTTGATCGGCGGCGTGCGCACCGTGCAGGCCTTCACCTACGAAGACACTGCGGCGGCGCGCTTCCGTGCCGCGGTCGAGCGCGCCTTTGCGGCGGCCTGCGATTCGACGCGCTCGCGCGCGGTGCTGACCGCCATCGTGATCTTCCTCGTTTCGACCAGCGTCGTGGTGGTGCTGTGGGTCGGCGCGCAGGACGTGCTGGCCGGCCGCATCACCGCCGGGCGCCTTTCCCAATTCGTGCTCTACGCGGTGTTCGCGGCCGGCGCGCTCGGTGAATTGAGCCAGGTCTGGGGCGAGATTTCGCAGGCCTCCGGCGCGGCCGAGCGGCTGTTCGAGATCCTCGCGGTGGAGCCCGACGTGAAGGTCCCGCCGCAGCCGCAAGCGCTGCTGGAGCCGGCGCGCGGCGCGGTCGCATTCGACGCGGTGCGCTTCGCTTATCCGGCGCGTCCGGACACGCTCGTGCTCGACGGCGTCAGCTTCAGCGTGGCGGCGGGCGAGCGGGTCGCGCTCGTTGGCCCTTCGGGCGCCGGCAAGAGCACAGTGTTTCAATTGCTGCTGCGGTTCTACGACGTCGCTGCCGGCCGCATCGCATTCGACGGCGTGCCGATCGCCGCGACCGATCCGCGCGCTTTGCGCCGGCGCATCGCGATCGTGCCGCAGGACGCGGCGGTGTTCTCCGGCAGCATCGCCGACAACATCCGCTTCGGCCGGCCGGAGGCGAGCGAGGCCGAGGTGCGGCGCGCCGCCGAGC
>DASWSO010000408.1:0-2834 GCA_036402635.1 Xanthobacteraceae bacterium | reverse complement strand
TGCGCTGTTTGCCGGAGCGGCGATCTACATCAATGTCGCCGAGCACCCTGCGCGCCTGCAACTCGACGACGGCGCGCTGCTGACGCAATGGAAGCCGGCCTACAAGCGGGGCCTCGCGATGCAGGCGTCGCTCGCGGTCGTCGGCTTTGTATTGGGCATGGTGGCGTGGTGGCAGACCGGCCGCTGGGCCTGGCTGGCTGGCGCCGTGGTCCTGCTAGCGAACTGGCCCTACACGATGCTGGGCATCATGCCGACCAACCGCAAGCTGATGGCGACCGAGCCGGCGAGCGCCGGGCCTGCGACCCGCGCGCTGATCCGGCGATGGGCGGCGCTGCACGCGGTGCGCACCGCGCTCGGCTTCGCCGCGGTGCTGATCTTCCTGTGGGCGTCGCTGGGTTGACGGTCGTTCCGGGGCCGCCGAAGCCGGACAGCCTCGCAAGCGCTCGGCTTCCGGCAATGACGGAGGGCGGAGGCCCGGGACTGCGCCCGGGCAGCGCGCATCAGCGCGAGTAGTATTCGACCACGAGGTGCGGTTCCATCTGCACCGGATACGGAACCTCGTTGAGCTGCGGCACGCGCGCGAGCCGCGCCGTCATCTTCGAGTGATCGACCTCGACGTAGTCGGGCACGTCGCGCTCGGCGAGATGTATCGCCTCGATCACGATGGCGAGCTGCTTCGAGGCTTCCTTGACCTCGATCAGGTCGCCGACCTTGACGCGCATGCTCGGGATGGTGACGCGGCGGCCGTTCACCCGGACGTGGCCGTGGTTGACGAATTGGCGGGCGGCGAACACCGTCGGCACGAACTTGGCGCGGTAGACCACGGCGTCCAGGCGGCGCTCCAGCAGGCCGATGACGTTGGCGCCGGAATCGCCCTTCATGCGCAGCGCCTCTTCGTAGATGCCGCGGAACTGCTTCTCGGTGATGTTGCCGTAATAGCCGCGCAGCTTCTGCTTGGCGCGCAACTGCACGCCGTAGTCGGAGAGCTTGCCCTTGCGGCGCTGGCCGTGCTGGCCGGGGCCGTATTCGCGGCGGTTCACCGGGCTCTTCGGCCGGCCCCAGATATTCTCGCCCAAACGGCGATTGAGCTTGTACTTCGCTTCATTGCGCTTGGTCATCGCGTCCTCAAGGTTTGCATTTTATGCGAGGAACCGCGCCCTCCTCTGTACCGGACCTCAAAAATCCGGCACCGACAGGTCCACTGGCCGAAGCGCCGGCCGGACCGCGGGTCGCGAAACGACAGACGAGCCCCGCAGGGCTCGTTTCCGTCGCCGCTGTACTTAAGGAGAAACCGGCTGGGTGTCAAACGCCGGCGCGGCTTTTCGCGGCGCCGCGGCGACGAAGCCGAAGCGCGGCAGCGCGCGGCGCAGCCCCGCTTTCGGCGGCTTGCCGGAGGTGAAGACCAGCGCCGGCGGGTGCCGGTCGGCGGAGGAGGGGGCACCCACCAGGTCGAGCACGCGGCGGGCGATCGCCGGCGCCGGATCGAGCCAGCGCACCGGCCACGGCGCCAGCCGCTCCATGCGGGCGGCGAGCAGCGGGTAATGGGTGCAGGCGAGCACCACGGTGTCGGTCCGCATCCCGTCGCGCTCGACGAAGCAAGGAGCGATCTCGGCCGCCAGCGCCTCGTCGTCGACCGGGCTGCCGGCGAGCTGGCGCTCGGCGTAGCCCGCGAGGGTGCCGGAGCCGACCAGCGTGACGGCGCAGTCGCCGCCGAACTGGCGGATCAGCCCGTGGGTGTATTCCCGCTTCACGGTGGCGAGCGTGCCCAGCACCGACACCTGCCGCGTCAGCGAGGCGGCGCAGGCCGGCTTGATCGCCGGCACGGTGCCGACGAACGGCAGGTCGTAGGCCTGGCGTAGCGCCGGCAGCGCCTGCACCGAGGCGGTGTTGCAGGCGATCACGATCAGGTCGGGGACGTGCGTGAGGATCAGCTCGCCCATCAGCGTGACGATGCGCTCGACCAGCTGCGCCTCGTCCTTGCCGCCGTAGGGAAAGAACGCGTCGTCAGCGACGTAGACGAAGTGCGCGTCCGGGCGCGCCTGCGCGATTTCGCGGAAGACGGTGAGCCCGCCGACGCCGGAGTCGAACACCAGGATGGTCGGGGAGATCAGCGCGCGCGACATCACGGGAGAACCAAATAGGGGAGCCGGAACCGCCCCGGGGACCGGAACCAGCGAGGGTGCGGCCATCACCGGCAGGAAATCCGTGCCGAGGACCTGAACCGAACCGTCGAGCCACATAGCTGCCCCTCCTGGCGGGACGGAATTGTGGCAGCCAGTGGTTAAGTAAATGGCACCAGGCCGGCATGCTTTCGGGGTGTCCGGAAGTCGCTGCCAGGCGGAACAGCCGCGGCCGGGAAACGTTGGCATTCCAGAGCCCTCCCGGGGCTTTTTCCCAAAGGAGACCAACATGCGGTTCGCTAAGTCATTGATGCTGGGCGCCGGTATCGCCGCCCTGTCGGCCGGCCTCGCGGCCGCCGCCCCGGCGGTTTCGGAAGCCGATCTGAACGTCCGCGCCGGCCCGGGCACCGAGTACGAGGTGGTCGGCGTGATCCCGGCCGGCTCGCGGGTCGATGTCGCCGGCTGCACCGGCAGCTGGTGCCAGGTGAACTTCCGCGGCGGCCGCGGCTATGCCAGCGCCAGCTACCTGCAAGTCGGCGGCAACGTCGGCAGCGCCGGGGTGGCGGTGGAGACCGCGCCGGCCTACGGCGGCGGCTATGCGTATGAGGAATACGACAGCGGACCGAGCTACGGCTCCTACGATCCAGGCTACGGCTACGACGAGGGCTACGGCTATTACGGCGGCGGTGTCGGCGTCGGTGTGACGGTCGGCTC
>DASWSO010000407.1:0-1870 GCA_036402635.1 Xanthobacteraceae bacterium | reverse complement strand
TAGCGACAGCGGCGGCGCCGGGGGCGAGGAGCAAGGTCATGACCAGGCTAACCGCCACACTGGTGCTTGTCGCAGGCCTCGCCACGCTAACGCCCGCGGCTGCGCAAAGCCCCGGCGACGAGGTCTTCCGCAACCGGCTGGCGATCGCGCAGGCGCGGCTGACATTGAACGTGGTGCAGCGGCTGGCGACGGCGGACAAGCCGATGCTGGTGGTCTCGCCGGCGAGCCTCGCCGGCGCGGCGGCAGCACTCGACCTCGGTGCCTCCGCGCAGCTGCGCGGCGCGATGCACGGCGTTCTCGGTTTCCGCCGCAATGCCGATGTCGCCGCCGATCTCGCCGCGCTGCGCGCCAGCGTGCGCAAGCTCGCCGACGCGCCGCCCCCGGATGCGCCGCTCAGATTTGCAACTTCGGTCGTGTTCGATCACGCCGTGCCGCTCTATCCGGGCGTGCCGCTGGCGCTCGCGCAGGCCGGGATGGATCATGCCGTGCTCGACACGGGTGCCGCCGATACGGCCGAGAAGATCAACAAGCGCTTTCGCGATCTCACCGCCGGCCTCATCCCGGAAATGGTCGATCGCTCGTCGGCCGCCAGCCTGCTGGTGCTCAACGCGCTCTACTTCAAGGACAAGTGGCAGACGCCGTTCGACCGCGCCGCCACTGCGCCGGCGCCGTTCCGGCGGGTCGGCGGCAAGCAGCTCACCGTCTCCACCATGCACCTGCCGCAGGGCAAATACCGGTTCCGGCAAGATACGCGCTTCATGGCGATCGAGCTGCCTTACGCCAGCGACCGCTTCAGCATGGTTGTGGTCACCACGCGCGGCGAGCGGCCGGCGCCGGTCTCGGCATTCCGGGCTGTGGGCGATTGGCTGAGCGGGAGCGGCTTCGCCCTTGCCGACGGCGAGCTGGCGCTGCCGCACTTCGACGTGTCGCAGCGCGAGGATCTGCTGCGCGTGCTCGATGGCCTCGGCCTGCGCCAGGCACGATTGTCACCCGACGCGTTGTCCGGCTTCAGCAGCGATCCGGCGCGCGTCACCCGCGTGCTGCAGCGCGTGGAACTCCGCGTCAACGAGGAGGGCACGCAGGCCGCCGCCGCCACCACGGTGGCGGTCGAGCGCAGCGTCGACGCAAACTACGTGCGCATGGTGGTGGACCGGCCGTTCATGTTCGCGCTGCGCGATGCGGTGACCGGGCTGATCCTGGTCGCCGGCTACGTGGGACAGCCGACGCCGCTCGCCACCGCCGCGCAGTAGTCCGGCGCCGTCTCCGCGTCCGGCGGCGCCGCCGGGGAGGGGCGTTGCCCTGATTTGGTCGCCATCGCGGGCTTGAACCAGCCTCTTCGCTCTTGAGGAGGTGTCATGCGCTTGGCCTTGGCCGGCTTGGTTGCGGTTTTCGTATCCGCCTGCGGCGCTCACGCGACTGCCCAGATCCAGTTGAACGCGCCGTCGAGCGACGGCGGCGTGCGGATCGCGTGGGAAGTGAAGAACCGCTTTCGCCTCTTCCGCAACGAAGCCGATTTCCAGCGCCACGCCGAAGCGCACCAGGGCGACGGTATTCTTGGTGCCGAGCGGCGGCTTGCGCGCGCCAGCGACGGGCACGGCTGGGCGAGGTTGATGCTCAACAGCCTGTGTGTCGACGCCGCCGGGCGCACGCTCGACGTCTGCGACCGCGACGGAACTCGCGAATCCTACATCTCGCCGACCGAACATCGCGTCGGCATCCGGCTGGCGGCGCCGGTTCCCGCCGGCTCCTGCGCGTGGAGCTTCGAAAGCCCCGACCACGTGCCGCAGCAGGCGACGCTTCCCTGCGGCGAAGAGGTCACGCTGCGGGCGCCGTACGGCCGGCCGACGCTCGCCGCCGTCACCGTCACGGG
>DASWSO010000406.1:0-3624 GCA_036402635.1 Xanthobacteraceae bacterium | reverse complement strand
CGCATCCGCGAGCGCGCCTACCGGCTCTGGGAGCAGGAGGGCCGCCCGGAAGGCCGCGCCGACGTGCATTGGGACGAAGCCACCGAACTGGTCGCGATCGAGCAGAACCTGCGCTTCACGATGCAGCCGCCGCATCCGGAGCGGTTTGGGCCGACCGGGGAACCGATCGAGCCGCTGGTGGCGGTGGAGAACCAGGGCGAATTCCCCACCATCACGGACCAGGGCGAGGAGCAGTCGTATCCGACCCGCAAGCGCCGCCGTGCGTAGAGCCGGCGGTCCGTAGAGCCGGCGGTCCGTAGGTGGGCAAAGCGAAGCGTGCCCACCATCCTTTCGGCGGCTATAGCGAAGCTGGTGGGCACGGCGCGTCCCACGCCTTATGCCCACCCTACCAGCAAGCGCATTACTTTCCGGCTTTGTCCGCCTTCTCCGGCTTGGCGCGGTTGGTGAACCGCGCGTTCCCGAGCCCGGTACCGATCGTCAGCACGCCCCAGGAGGTGAGGTCGCGCGTGAACGGCACCTCGCTCAGGCCCTGCACCACGGCGTCGTTGTGCATCACCACCAGGGTCTCGTGCTCGCCGATCGCCGGGATGCCTTCCACCAGCCGCTGCGGCAGGTTGAAGCGGCTGCTCTCCCAATTACCCGGCAGGTTCTGGCTGCCGCGCTCGATCGAGCCGTCCTCGTCGATGCGGCCCGGGCAGCCGATGCCGATGAATGGCGCCAGGCGCAGCTTTTCCTTCTCGGCGGCGGCGATCAGCTTCTGCAGCATGGCGATCAGCTTCTCGATCGCCTCGTCGCGCTTCGGCTTGTCGTCGCGGTGACGCCAGAGCTCGCGCCGCCAGACCTCGGCCCGTGACAGGTCGGGCGCTTTCTTCAGGTCCAGCTCCACCACGCCGCAGCGGATGTTGGTGCCGCCGATATCCACCGCCAGAATGCTGTCATGGCCACGGAAGATCCAGGCCGGCGCGAGCTGCACCGCGCCGATCAGCCCGGCGTCATCCGGGTGATGGCGGATCGGCCGGAGGTCGATCTTGATGCCTTCGGTCTTGAGGATCACGCCGGCGCGCCCGATCGCGATCTCGCCGAACTGGCTTTCGCGCATGCCGCCGCCGACCACCAAGAGCTCGGTGTCCTTCCAGCCCTTGGCCTTCAGGAAGCGGCGGGTGACGAAAGCGAGCTCCTGCGCGAACGCTTCGACCGCGCCCTGCACCAGCCCGGCGGCGTCCGGATCTTCGCCATTGAAGGCGGCGTCGAGACGCTTCTTCGGTATCTCCTTCGAGGGCGTGTCGCCGAACGGGTCGGAGCCGAGCTTCTTCAGCGGCTTGCGCAACTCGTCGAGGATGCCCTGGAACGCGCGCTTGCTGGCGCGGTCGCCGATGAAGCCGTCGTCGTCGGAGATCTCCAGATTGTAGCTATCGACCTCGACCGCAGACAGCCGCGAGGCACCGTGGCCGATCAGGGTTGGAGCCGGCTTGGTGTCTGTGGACATACCAATTCAAATCCTGCGGTCCGGCCAACGGCGCGGCCGGATGTCGAACCCATAATGGAGACCGAACCTCGACGCGAGCCGCGAGACGGGGCAGGCCGGCTTTCGGCGCGGATCGCCGGCCGCCATCAACGTTCCGCTCGCTTGGCCGGTTCCGTATCGCTATGCGCGGAGCAGAACGGGCGGGCGGGCCGCGCCGAAGGTCGCAGATCGAGCCCCGTTTTTAGGACTGACAAGCGGCCCGACTTGTGACTAAGCTTGCGTCAAGCCCGGACAACAACCCGGTAAACGGGGTGGGCACGAGGGATCACAGGGAGGAGTTATTGATGCAAGGCTTGAAGTTTTCGCGCCGCCGCTTCCTCGCGACGACCGCGGCCGCCGGCGCTACGCTGGCGATGCCGCATGTCAGCCACTCGCAAGTCGGCGGCAAGCTGTCGGTTGGCTTCTGGGACCACTGGGTCCCGGGCGCCAACAAGGCCACCGAAGCGATCGTCAATGCGTGGGCCGAGAAGAACAAGGTCGACGTGGCGATGGACTTCATCCCGTCGCAGGGAAACAAGAACCTCATCACCATCGCGGCGGAATCGCAGGCCAAATCCGGTCACGACATCTTCGCGTTCCCGGCCTGGTACGTTCACGCCTATCAGGCTCAGCTCGTCGATGTCAGCGACGTCATGGAGCATTTGATCCAGCAGAACGGCGCCGTGAACGATACGGTGACCTATCTCAGCAAGATCAACGGCAAGTGGTACTCGGTTCCGGCGACGGTAGGCTCGCAGATCAAGGGCCCGTGCTCGCGCATCGACTTGATGAAGCAGCATGCCGGCATCGACGTGCAGGCGCTCTATCCGGCCGGTCAGGCGCCGAAGGCCGACAGCTGGAATTACGACACCTACCTCAAGGCGGCGGAAGCCTGTCACAAGGCCGGCTTCGCATTCGGCGTCGGCCTCGGCCAGACCACCGACTCGGTCGACACCGCGGGTGCGTTCTTCCACGGTTTCGGCGCGGACCTGATCAACGCCAAGGGCGACATCACGGTCAAATCCGACGCGGTGCGCCAGGCGTTGGAATACTGCGTCAAGGTCGCAAAATTCTATCCGGCGGATGCGCCGGCGTGGGACGATGCGTCCAACAACAAGTGGCTCGTCTCCGGCCGCGGCGCGATGATCATGAATCCGCCGAGCGCCTGGGCGGTCGCCAAGCGCGACGCGCCGCAAGTCGCCGAGCAGTGCTGGACGCACGGCTTCCCGGTCGGCCCGAAGGGCCGCTTCGCGCCGTTCCTTCCGTACCTTTGGGGCGTGTGGAACTTCTCCAAGAACGTTCCAGCGGCCAAGAGCCTGCTCACCGAGCTCTCGCAGCCGGCGTCGGCCGAGAAGATGGTGGCGGCCTCGGGCGGCTACGACCTGCCGTCGTTCGCCAACCTGACCACGTTCAAGACCTGGTCCGAGGAGGGGCCGCCGAAGGGCAGCCTGTATCACTACCCGAACCCGCACAACCATCAGATCCTGTCGATGGCCGCATCGCCGGCTCCGCCCAAGATCGCCAATCAGATCTACGATCAGGCCATCATGACCAAGATGATCGTCCGTCATATGCAGGGCGAGACGATGGAAAAGACGCTCGCCTGGGCGGAGAGCGAGGTCGAAGGCTTCATGCGGACGTAACGCGTCCACGGATTGCCGCGATCAAGGTGCGGGCGCTGATTGCGCCCGCACTCACCTACAAGAGCCGATGTCCGCAACGCCTCGCGCGCGGCGGCAACGGCCAGGGCTGACAAAGATCAGCACGGTGCGAGAGGGAACAATGGTCGACGCCGCCATCAATGACGTCCGGACTATCCGCAGCTCCACTAAGCGGCGGTCCGGCGCGGTCCGCTTCTTTCAGAGGAAATCGTCGATCGCGTTTTTTATGGCGCTCCCGCTGATGGTCCTCATCTTCGGGCTGGTGCTGTATCCGGCGTTCTACGCGATGCATCTCGCGACGCTGAACAAGTCGATGGAGCGGTTCGTCGGACTGTCGAATTTCGCCTTTCTGTTCAAGCGCGAGACATTCTGGATGGTGGTGCAGCAGTCCTGCATCTTCGCCATCACGGCGGTCATCTTCAAAGCCTTTATCGGCTTCATCGTCGCGCACTTGGTCCA
>DASWSO010000405.1:0-1844 GCA_036402635.1 Xanthobacteraceae bacterium | reverse complement strand
AGCGGCATGAGCGGCATCGCCGAAGTGCTGCTCAATCTCGGCTATAAAGTCTCGGGCTCGGACCTGGGCAGCAATGCGGCCAGCAGCCGCCTGAAGGACCTGGGCGCGCGCGTGTTTCTCGGCCACGCGGCCGACAACATCCTCGGTGCCGACGCCGTCGTCACCTCGACCGCGGTCAACGAAACCAACCCCGAGGTGATGGCCGCGCGCGCCGCGCAGATTCCGGTGGTGCCGCGCGCGATCATGCTGGGCGAACTGATGCGCCTCAAGCGCGGCATCGCGATCGCCGGCACCCACGGCAAGACGACGACGACCAGCCTGGTCGCCTCGGTGCTGGCGCAGGGCGGCCTCGATCCCACGTTTGTGATCGGCGGACGCCTGAACAGCGCCGGCGCGAACGCCAAGCTCGGCAACGGCGACTACATCGTGGCCGAGGCCGACGAATCCGACGCCTCCTTCCTGAACCTGTCGCCGATCATCGAGGTCATCACCAACATCGACGCCGACCACATGGAAACCTACGAACACGACTTCGAAAAGCTGAAGGCGGCGTTCGTGAACTTCACGCACCGCCTGCCGTTCTACGGCCGCGTCATGATGTGCATCGACGACCGCCACGTGCGCTCGATCCTGCCGCAGGTGACCAAGCCGGTGACGACCTACGGCTTCTCGGAAGACGCGCAAGTGCGCGCGCTGGATGCCTATGCCGACGGCGTGCACATGCACTTCACGGTGCGCCAGGCCGGCTATGCCGACACCAGGTTCGTGCTCAATCAACCGGGCATGCACAACGTGCTGAACGCCTGCTCGGCGATTGCGATCGCGCGCGAGATCGGCATCGACGATGCCGCCACCGCGCAGGGCCTGCTGGAATTCCGCGGCGTCGGCCGCCGCTTCACGCGCTACGGCGAGGTGGAGATCGAGGGCGGCGGCAGTTTTACCCTGGTCGACGACTTCGGCCACCATCCGGTCGAGACCGAAGTGACGCTGGCCGCGGCGCGCGCCGCCTACCCGGGCCGGCGCCTGGTGCTGGCCTTCCAGCCGCACCGCTACAGCCGCACGCGCGACCTGTTCGAAGACTTCGTCAAGGTGCTCTCCGCGCCGGACGTGCTGCTGCTGTCCGAGGTGTATGCAGCAGGAGAGACGCCCATCGTCGGAGCCGATGGACGCTCTCTCGCCCGTTCGCTGCGCGTCGGCGGCAAGGTCGAACCGATTTTCGTGGAAACGATCGCCGAGATGCCGGCCGCGATCCTCCAGGCAGTCAAGGACGGCGACGTCGTGCTGACCATGGGCGCGGGCTCGATCAGCGGTGTTCCGGCTCAATTAACTTCGCAACCAAGCGCGCAACTCACTTCTCTAAAGGTAGCATCGTGAGCGACATCATCACCAACTTCGGCAAGGTCGGCGTCCTGTACGGCGGCCGTTCGGCCGAGCGCGACGTCTCCATCATGTCCGGCACCGGTGTGCTGCAGGCCCTGAAAAGCCGCGGCATCGACGCCCACGGCTTCGATCCGGCCCTGCGCTCGCTGGCCGAGCTGGCCGCCGAACAATTCGACTGCGTGTTCATCGCGCTGCACGGCCGCTACGGCGAAGACGGCAGCCTGCAGGGCGCGCTCGAGCAGCTCGGCATTCCCTACACCGGCAGCGGCGTCATGGCGTCCTCGGTCGGCATGGACAAGATCACCACCAAGATCATCTGGCTCTCGAAGAACATCCCGACCCCGCGCTACGCCACCGTGGCGCCGGGCGACGACCTCGACGCCGTCGTGGCCGAACTCGGCCTGCCGCTGATCGTCAAGCCGCCGCTCGAGGGCTCGACCATCGGCATCACGAAAGTGGAAGCG
>DASWSO010000404.1:0-3562 GCA_036402635.1 Xanthobacteraceae bacterium | reverse complement strand
ACATGCACGAAAGTGGTCTGTGGCACCGGGATGTTGAACAGCGTGTAACCCTGCGACGGCATCTCGCCGAGTCGGCCGCCGACCAGCATGACGAGGTCGGACTCCTTCACGGCCGCGAGCAGCTTTGGGTTGGGTCCGATGCCGAAGTCACCGGCGTAACAGGCGTGCGTCGCATCGAACAGGCCCATGCGGCGGAATGTGGTGGCGACCGGCAGCGCGAACCGCTCGGCGAAGCGGCCGACCGCCGCGCAGGCTGCGTTCGACCAGCGGCTGCCTCCAAGCAGCATGATCGGACGCTCGGCCGCCCAGATCAGCTTTTGCAGCTGCGCCATCTCGGTGAGTCCTGGCCAAGTCTCCACCGGCTCAGCCGGCAGCGCGTCGTCGATCGCGACCCGCTCGGTCAGCATGTCCTCCGGCAACGCGATCACCACCGGGCCGGGGCGGCCGTTCATCGCGGTATAGAAGGCGCGTGAGATGATCTCCGGGATGCGCGCCGGATCGTCGATCTCGGTGGTCCACTTCGTCATCGAGCCGAACACGGCGCGGTAGTCCAGCTCCTGGAACGCCTCGCGCTCGCGCATCTCGCGCGCCACCTGCCCGACAAACATGATCATCGGGGTGGAGTCCTGATGCGCGATATGGATGCCGTGCATGCCGTTGGTGGCGCCGGGGCCGCGCGTGACAAACGCCACGCCGGGGCGCCCGGTCAGCTTGCCGATCGCCTCGGCCATGATGGTGGCTCCGGCCTCCTGGCGGCACACCGTTACGGCAATGTCGCGGTCATGGAAGGCGTCGAGCACCGCAAGGTAGCTCTCGCCGGGCACGCAGAAGGCGTGCCGCACCCCATTGGCCATGAGCTGATCGACCAGCACCTCCGCGCTGCTGCGGGTATTGTCCTTGCCACGCATCTTGTTCTCCGGAATCCGCTTCCGCCGCTGGAGGGCAAACTAGCCGCGCCCGGCCACGCTGTCATGTGCCTGCGCGCCTGCCGGGGCCGAACCGCTCAGGCGGCGTTCCACCGGCGGCCGCACGCGTGCTACACCGGTGCCGGAGAGCATGGGGGTCCAATGATGTCTGAGAATGAAAGCGCCAGGCGCGTGATTGCCAACGCCGCCGCGGTGCGGGTTCCGATCAGCGCGGAAGCGGCAGCGCGGGTTGCAGGCACGATCGGAGCGATCGAGAAACAGCTCGCCGATACGCCGCTGGAACTCGCGTTCGAAACCGAGCCGTCGACCTTCGTGGTGGTGCAGCGCACGCAGGTGCGGTCATGAGCAGTCCCGCCCAGCTCACGCTGACCGAGAGCGCCGCCGCGATTCGCGCCCGCAAGCTCTCCTCGGTGGAGCTGACCCGCGCGCTGCTCGACCGGATCGCGCAGTGGCAGCCGGCCATCAACGCGTTCGTCCGCCTCGACCAAGAAGAAGCGATGACGCAGGCGCGCAGCGCCGACGCGGCACTGGCAGCCGGGACCGCGTCGGGTCCACTGCATGGCGTGCCGCTCGCCCACAAGGACATGTATTACCGCGCCGGCAAGCTGGCGGAATGCGGATCCAAGGTACGCAAGGGTTGGGTCGCGTCGGTGACCTCGACAGCGGTGGAACGGCTGCATGCGGCCGGCTCGTTCACCATCGGGGCGCTGCACATGGCGGAATTCGCCTACGGCCCGACCGGGCACAACGCGCATCTCGGCCCGGCGCGCAATCCGTGGAACGCGCAGCACATCACCGGCGGCTCCTCCTCCGGCTCGGGAGCCGCGGTGGCGGCGGGGCTGGTCGCGGCCGCATTGGGCTCCGACACCGGTGGCTCGATCCGCGGCCCGGCGCATTTCTGCGGAGTCAGCGGCTACAAGCCGACCAACGGGCGGATCAGCCGCGCCAACGCGATGCCGTTGTCGTTCACCCTCGACAGCGTCGGCCCGCTTGCCCGCTCGGCCGAGGATTGCAGCCTGATCGCTTCGCTGATCGTCGGCGAGGACCCGCTCGACCCGACCACCCACGGCACGCCGGCGTGGGACACGGCCGCCGCCCAACGCTCGCCCAAGGACATGACGATCGGCGTCCCGGCGCGTTTCTATGTCGACGACCTGGAGCCGGATGTCGCCAAGGCGATGGACGAGACGCTCGCCGCGTTCAAGCGCCTCGGCGCAAAAGTGGTGAAGGTCGATCTGCCGGATCAGGCGCAAGTCAGCGCCGCCGCTTCCGTCATCATCGGCGCCGAGGCGAGCGCCTACCATGCCGCCTGGATGCGGACGCGCGCCGCCGACTACGGGCCGCAGGTCCGTGCCCGGCTGGAGAACGGCCTCGCCTATACGGCCGTTCAGTACCTGGAGGCGTTGCGCTGGCGCGGTCCGGCGCTGGCGCAATGGCTGCAGGCGATCGGCGACGTCGACATCGTGCTGGCGCCGACCGCACGCTCCGCCGCCCCGACCATCGCCGAGACCGACGTGGAGGCGGGCTCCGTCGCCGACGCGGTGATTGCCGGCGTCACCCGGCTGATGCGGCCGATCAATTATCTCGGCTTGCCGGTGCTGGTGGTCCCGACCGGATGGTCGCGCAACGGGCTTCCGATCGGCCTGCAGCTGATCGGGCGGCCGTTCGGTGACGAAACGACGGTGGCGCTCGGAGCAGCCTTCCAGGCGGTGACGGATCACCACCAGCGGACACCCGTGTTGCCGCTGAGCACGGCCGCATAACATCGGGAGCGCACGCGCGTGGCCGAGTTCGACACTGTCATCCGCGGCGGCACTGTGGCCACCGCCGCCGACACCTTCCGCTGCGATGTTGGCATCCGCGGCGGCAAGATCGCCGCGCTCGGCGAGCGGCTCGACGGCGCGGAGGTGATCGATGCCACAGGGAAGCTGGTGCTGCCGGGCGGCATCGACAGCCATGTGCACTTTGCGCAGCCATCCGGCCCCGGTATCGTCATGGCGGATGATTTCGCCTCCGGCACCCGCTCGGCGGCGTTTGGCGGCAACACGACCGTGCTGCCCTTCTGCATGCAGCAGAAGGGCCAGTCGCTGCGCGAGGCGCTGAAGGACTACCACGCCGCGGCGCAAGGCCGCTGCTACACCGACGTTTCGTTCCATCTGATCATCAGCGATCCGACCCCGCAGGTGCTGGGCCAGGAACTGCCGGCACTGGTGGAGGACGGCTACACCTCCTTCAAGATCTTCATGACCTACGAGGGGCTAGCGCTGAACGACCGCGAGATCCTGGAGACGATGAGCGTGGCACGCGAGACCGGCGCGCTGGTCATGGTGCACGCCGAGAACTACGACGCGATCCGCTTCCTTACCGACCGGCTGGAGCGCTTGGGCAACACCGCGCCGCGCTACCACGCCACCTCGCGGCCGATACCGGTCGAGCGGGAGGCGACACATCGTGCGATCTCGCTCGCCGAGCTGATCGACGTCCCGGTGATGATCGTGCACGTCTCCAATGGGCCTGCGATGGAGGAAATCCGCCGCGCGCAGGCCCGCGGGCTCAAGGTGTTCGGCGAGACCTGCCCGCAATATCTCGTGCTCACCGAGCAGGACCTCGAAGGCCTCAACATGGAGGGCGCGAAG
>DASWSO010000403.1:0-2165 GCA_036402635.1 Xanthobacteraceae bacterium | reverse complement strand
GCATCATCTATGCGGCGCGCGGCTACACGCCGTCGGATGTGCCGCAGGGCGACGACGCATATTCCTATGAGCGTTTCCGCGACGATGTGGTGGCGATGCTGGACCACCTGAAGATCGACAAGGCGCACGTCGTGGGGCTGTCGATGGGCGGCTATACGGCGCTGCACGTCGGGCTCAAATACCCGCAGCGCGCGCTGTCGTTGACCTTAGCCGGCACCGGTTCGGGCTCCGAGCGCTGGTACCTGGATGAGTTCCGCGCCTCCTCGCGCGCCACCGCCGAGGAGTTCGAGACCAAAGGCTCAGCCGCGGTCGCGAAGACCTACGGCGCCGGTCCGTCGCGGGTGCCGTTCGAGGTCAAGGACCCGCGCGGCTACCGCGAGTTCTTCGACGCCCTGGCGCGGCACGATCCCAAGGGTTCGGCGGCGACGCTGCGCGGCTTCCAGGCCGGACGGCCGCCGGTCTATGAGCTCGATGCGGAGATCAAGCGGCTCGCCCTGCCGGTGCTGATCATGTGCGGTGACGAGGACGATCCCTGCATCGAGCCGAGCCTCTATCTCAAGCGGCAGATCGCGGCGTCCGGCCTCGCGATCTTTCCCAAGAGCGGCCACACGGTGAACATCGAGGAGCCGGCGCTGTTCAACCAGACACTCGATAGCTTCCTGACGCTCGCCGAAGCTGGGCGCTGGACCAAGCGCGATCCACGCTCGCTGCGGCCCGCGCGGACATAGCCGCCGCGCTCAGGCGGCGCGGCGCATCTCGTCGGCGGTCGCGCGGTAGGACAGCGCCTCGGCCAAGTGCACGCGGCTCACCCGTTCGGCGCCATCCAGGTCGGCAAGCGTACGCGCGACCCGCAGCACGCGGTGATAGCCGCGCGCGGAGAGCCGCATCGCTTCGGAGGCGTCCCGCAACAGCGCCATGCCGGCGCTGTCCGCGCGCGCCACCTCCTCCAGCACTGGGCCTTGCGCCTGCGCATTGGTGCGCACGCCAGGCAGACCGAGGGCCGCATAGCGTGCCGTCTGGATGGCGCGGGCCTGGGCGACCCGCGCCGCGACCTCGGCGCTGCCTTCGGCCGCCGCCGGCAGGATCAAGTCCGCGGCGGTGACGGCCGGCACCTCGATGTGCAGATCGATACGGTCGAGCAGCGGCCCCGAGAGGCGGCCCTGATACTCGGCGGTGCAGCGCTGGTTGGGAGCGCGCCGGCAAGCGAAGCCGGGATCGTTGGCGCGCCCGCAGCGGCAGGGATTCATTGCCGCGACCAGCATGAAACGCGCCGGATAGGTGACGCGATGGTTGGCGCGCGCGATCGCGACTTCGCCGTTCTCCAGCGGCTGGCGCAGCGCATCCAGCGCCTGCGGCTGGAACTCGGCGAACTCGTCGAGAAACAGCACGCCGTTGTGGGCAAGCGAGACTTCTCCGGGGCGAGCCCGCAAGCCCCCGCCGACGAGCGCCGGCATGCTGGCGGAGTGGTGCGGCGCCCGGAATGGGCGCCGGTTGGTGAGCGCTCCCTCGGCGATCTCCCCCGCGACCGAGGCGATCATCGACACTTCCAGCAGTTCGGCCGGCGCGAGCGGCGGAAGGATGGACGGCAACCGTGCCGCCAGCATCGACTTGCCGGCGCCGGGCGGCCCGACCATCAGCAGGTTATGGCCGCCGGCCGCCGCCACTTCGAGCGCCCGCTTGCCGCTCTCCTGGCCTTTGATGTCGCGCAGGTCGGGCAGCCCTTGGTCAGGCTCACGGATGCGCGGCACCGGCCGCGACAGCACCTGCGTGCCCTTGAAGTGGTTGGCGAGCTGGATCAGCGAGCCGGCGGCGGTGATCTCCATGTCAGGACTGGCCCAAGCCGCCTCCGGCCCGCAGGCGGCCGGACAGATCAAACTCTCGCCGCGCGCATTGGCGCCGATCGCGGCCGGCAGCACCCCGGCCACGGCGGAGATGGAGCCGTCGAGCCCGAGTTCGCCCAGTACCGTGCAGCCGTTCAGCGCGTCCGCCGGGATGGCGCCGATCGCGGCCATCACACCGAGCGCGATCGGCAGGTCGTAATGGCTGCCTTCCTTCGGAAGGTCGGCAGGGGCGAGATTGACGGTGATGCGGCGCGCCGGCAAAGCGAGCCCGGAGGCGATCAGGGCCGAGCGCACCCGCTCGCGCGCCTCGCTCACCGCCTTGTC
>DASWSO010000402.1:0-10029 GCA_036402635.1 Xanthobacteraceae bacterium | reverse complement strand
GCCAGCGTATCCGGCGTAGTGGTTTTGGGGTTCTTCGTCATCACCTCGTCGACGGCCGCAGTCATCAGATCGGGGCGCATGTGGCGGCGCAAGTCGCCGTCGGTGATGATGCCGACGAGATGGCCGTGGCGGTCGGTGATGCCGACGCAGCCGTAGGTCTTGGCCGTCATCTCGGCGATCGCTCGCGGCATCGCGGTGCCGAGCGGCACCAGCGGGATCGCGTCGCCGGTATGCATCAGGTCGCGCACGAATTTCAGCATCGCGCCGAGCCGTCCGCCCGGATGAAAGACGCGGAAGTCCACCGCCGTGAAGCCGCGGCTCTCCAACAGCGCGATCGCCAGCGCATCGCCGAGCGCGAGCTGCATCAGTGAGGAGGTGGTGGGGGCGAGATTGTGCGGGCAGGCTTCGCGCGCCTGGGGCAGCGTCAGCGACACGTCGGCGGCGCGGCCGAGCGTGCTGTCGGCGACCGCCGTCATCGCGATCAGCCCGATGCGGAAGCGGCGCGAATAGTCGATCAGGTCCTTCAGCTCGCTGGTCTCCCCTGACCAGGATAGCGCCATGATCACGTCGTCGCCGGTGATGACGCCGAGATCCCCGTGGCTCGCCTCGCCGGGATGCACGAAAAACGCCGGCGTCCCGGTGGAGGCGAGGGTCGCGGCGATCTTGCGGCCGACATGGCCGGACTTGCCCATGCCAGTGACGATCAGCCGCCCGCGCGCGACGCGCACCAGCTCGACCGCCGCCGTGAACGCCGGGCCGAGGCCGTTGCGCATCGCCGACGCGAGCGCGGCGATGCCGTCGGCCTCCAGATCCAGCGTGCGCAGCGCCGATTCGATCGGCGCGTCGGCGCTCGCCGCGGCGCCACGTTCCGCATCGGCCTTGCGGGCTCTTGCCATCCAGATCCTCAAACTGCCGCGACCCGGCCGCCGCTTGGATAGCACGAATGCGGGCGCGCCGGGGCAGGGGGAATCGCGCTCAACGCGCCGTTAACCATAGGCGTTGTATCACCATTAACCAAAGTCTCGCGCCGTTGGCCTCGGGGACCCGTTCGTGACACGTCTGCGTACCTCAAGCTTGTTCGCAGTCAGCGCAATGGCGCTGGCGGCCGCGGCCGTGCCCGGCCACGCGCAGGTCGCGACCACGGTCCCGTTGCAGGAACTGCAGCTCGATCGCACGTCTGCCACCCCCGCCAAGCGCACCGACCGCACCCGCGCCCGCCGCCCGGGCGAGAAGGCGCCGGCGCAGACGACGTTCGGCAGCCAGCCGGGCTCCGGCGCCGGCACCACCGGCTTCGTCTCCACAAGCCCAAAGCCGCGGCCGAAGCCGCCGATCGGCGCCCCGCTGGCGCTCACGCCGGTCGGCGAAGCAGCGCCGCTGCCGCCCGCCGCCGCGGGCCCGGCCCGCCGCCGTCTGCGCGTGCCGCCGCCCACCACGACCACCGCCTATGTGCCGCGCCCGGGCCCCAGCGTCACCATCCTGCCGCCGCCCACGCTGACGCCGCCGATCAGGCGGGCGCCGCTGGCGGAAGAGGATCCGTTCGCGCCAACCGGCATCCATGCCGGCGCCTTCTTGTTTCGTCCGGCCGTCGAGCTGAGTGGCGGTTACGACACCAATCCGGGCCGCAGCAGCGGTGGCCGCGGCTCCTGGGTCAGCACGGTCGCGCCCGAGCTGGCGGTGCGCTCCGACTGGAGCCGGCACGAACTCGTCGCCAACCTGCGCGGCACCTACAGCATGTACGAGGCGATTCCGTCGCTCAATCGGCCGACCTTCGACGGACGCTTCCTCGGCCGGCTCGACATCACCCGCGATACCCGCGCGGAGTTCGAAGGCCATTACCTGCTCGGCACCGATTATCCGGGTAGCCCGGACCTGACCGCCGGGTTCTCGCGGCTGCCGATCTTCCAGACCATCGGGGGGACCGCCGGGCTGGCGCAGCGCTTCAACCGCTTCGACTTCGTCGTGAAGGGCACCGCCGACCGCGTCACCTACCAGGCGACCGAGCTGACCAACGGCAAGACGTTCAGCAACGACGACCGCAACTACAACCAGTTCGGCGCCATCGCGCGCGCGACCTACGAACTCTCGCCGGGACTCAAGCCGTTCGTGGAGACGGCGGTCGATACCCGCATCCGCGATCTGGCCTTCGACCGCTACGGCTTGCAGCGCGACTCGCGCGCCGTCGTCGCCCGCGTCGGCACCGCCTTCGAGTTCAGCCGCGCCTGGGTGGGCGAGCTGAGCGTCGGCTACACCGTCCGCACCTACAAGGACGCCTCGCTGCCGGACCTGCGCGGCCTGCTGGTCGACGGTTCGCTGGTCTGGGCGGCGTCGGGCCTCACCGCCGTCAAGCTCAGCGCCACCTCGCGCGCCGACGAGTCGACGCTGCCGGGCGTTGCCGGCGTCTTTCGGCGCGACGTCGGACTGCAGGTGGATCACGCCTTCCGCCGCTGGCTGATCGGCACCGCGCGCCTCGGCTACGGCCGTGACGCCTTCGACGGCGACAGCCGCGCCGATAATCGTTATCTCGCCAGCGTTGCGATCACCTACAGGCTCTGGCGCGAGCTCTGGCTGCGCGCCGAGGTGCGCCGCGAATGGATGCGCTCCAACGTGCCGGGCGTGAACTACACGTCCGACATGGCGCTGCTCGGGGTGCGCCTGCAGCGCTGAGCCACGCGGCGCTCCCGCCGGCTATCCCGCCTTGATGTTGGCTGCCCGCACCACCTTGCCCCACTTTTCGGTTTCGTCGGCGATGAACGTCGCGAACGCGCCGGCCGAGAGGGCGAATGGGGCAGCGTCGATGTCGGCTAGCCGCGCCAAGAATCTTGCGTCGGCAAGGCCTGCGTTGATCTCGGTGTTGAGCGAAGCGACGATTTCGGCCGGCGTGTCCTTGGGCGCACCCAGTCCGAACCACGTGGTCATCTCATAGCCCGGAACGAAATCGCCTACGGGCGGGATATCCGGCAAGGCTTCCGAGCGCGTCGCGGAGGTTATCGCCAGCGCCCGGAGCCGGCCGCTCCTGATGTACTCGATCGATGCGCCCGCCGAGATGAACATCATCTGGACTTGGCCGCCGATCAGGTCGGCGAGCGCGGGCGCTCCGCCGCGATACGGAACATGCACCATGTCGATGCCGGCCATTGTCTTGAGAAGTTCGCCGGCCAAGTGACCCGGGCTTCCGTTGCCTTGCGACGCCATGCTGATCGCGCCGGGATTGGCCTTGGCGTAAGCGATGAACTCGGCCGCCGTCTTGGCCGGAAACGACGGATGCACCAGCATGATCGGATGCTGGCGCACGAGCGGCGCGACCGGTGCGATGTCACGGATGAAATTGAAGCTGAGCTTCTCGTACATCGTCGCGTTGATCGCAGCCGACGTCGAGAACAGCAGCAGCGTATAGCCGTCCGCCGGCGACCGTACGACCGCTTCGGTGCCGATGTTGGAATTTGCGCCGGGGCGGTTCTCGATCACGAAGGCCTGACCGAGCCGCTCGGAAAGCCACTGTCCGATCAGACGGCCGTATAGGTCGGTATTACCCCCTGGCGCGAACGGCACCACGATCCGCACTGGGCGCGACGGATAGGACTGGGCCGATGCGAGGTGCGGGACCGCCGGCAGCACGGCAGCGGCCGCGGCGAAATGCAGGAAGGCCCTACGCGGCAGTCGCATCGTATTCGCTCCCCTGATGCCCCCACCGCCTTCCGGCCGCGGAGTGCCGTTACCTCAACGCCAGCAGCGCCTCGATCTCGGTGCGGAGCTCGGCCGCGAGGTCCTCGCGGTCGAGCGCATAGGCGACGTTGGCGGAGAGGAAGCCGATTTTGGAGCCGCAGTCGTAAGTGCGGCCGGCGAACTTGTACCCGTAGAACGGCATGCGCTCGATCAGCTGAAGCATCGCGTCGGTGATCTGGATCTCGCCGCCGGCGCCGCCCTCCTGATGTTCCAGGATATCGAAGATCTCCGGCTGCAGGATATAGCGGCCGGTGATGATCAGGTTGGACGGCGCTTTCTCGCGCTTCGGCTTCTCCACCATGCCGGTGATCCGGAAGGCGTCGCCCTTCGGCTCGCCGGTAGCGACCACGCCGTACATATGCACGCGCTCGGCCGGCACTTCCTCGACCGCGATGATGTTGGAGGCCTCGCCGAGGTCGCGGTAGACCTGCATCATCTGCGCCAGGCACCCGGTCTCGGCCTTCACCAGCACGTCGGGCAGCAGCAGCGCGAACGGCTCGCGCCCGACCAGCTCGCGCGCGCACCAGACCGCGTGGCCGAGGCCGAGCGGCGCCTGCTGGCGCGTGAAGCTTGCCGTGCCGGGTTCCGGCAGGTCGCGCATCAGCAGCTCAAGCTCGGCCTGCTTGTTGCGCCCGCTCAAGGTCGCTTCCAGCTCAAACTGGCGGTCGAAATGGTCCTCGATCACGCCCTTGTTGCGGCCGGTGACGAAGATGAAGTGCTCGATGCCGGCCTGCCGCGCCTCGTCCACGACGTGCTGGATCACCGGCCGGTCCACCACCGGAAGCATCTCCTTCGGCATCGCCTTGGTAGCGGGCAGGAAGCGGGTGCCGAGGCCGGCAACCGGAAAGACGGCTTTGCGGATGGGCTGCATGGGGACCGGATTTGCGGGGGAGGGGAGACCGTAATTTCGCCAGACATGGCGCTAAAACGGCCGAGCGGCAAGGCTTTGGTTGAGGGTGTCTTAACGCGGCCGGCCGGCGACGCGCGTCATTGTGTCCGCCGGCGACTTAAGGGAGCCGTAACGGTAACAAGGGCCTATTATGGCCCGCCGAATGCCGGCCGAGCCACCGGACCTACTAATCATGCTGCGACCGAACCGTTCCGCTCTCCGCCTCGCCACCGCCGCCGCGCTGCTGCTCGGCTCCGGCGCGCTCGCCTGCGCGCAGGACGAGCGCATTCCCACCAGCATCGATGCGCTGATCACCGGCAGCTTGGGAACGGAACCCACCACGCCGTCGACGCCCGGCGCCCCGCCGGAATGGACCGGCACCGACGGCGCCTCCGGCCACCCGCTGATGACGGCGAGCGCGATCCGCGCCGCCGCGGCGAACTTCACCGGGTGCCTGCAGGGGCTGTGGCCCGACGCGGCGCGCCGCGGCATCAGCCGCGAGTCCTTCGAGCGCCATACCGCCGGGCTCACCCCCGACCTGCGCATCATGGACCTGATGGATTCGCAGCCGGAATTCACCAAGGCGTTCTGGGAATACCTGGACATGCTGGTGAGCGAGACCCGCATCCAGAAGGGCCGCGAGATCCTCGCCAAGCACCAGGTGACCTTCGACGCGGTCGAGACCGCTTACGGCGTCGACCGCCATGTGGTGGCGGCGATCTGGGGCATCGAGTCGAATTTCGGCACCATGGGAGGCGACCGCCCGGTCATCCGCTCGGTGGCAACGCTCGCTTGCGTCGGCCGCCGCCAAGCCTATTTTCGCGACGAGTTCTTCACCGCGCTGGAGATCCTGCACCGCGGCGACGTGGCGCCGGAGCGGCTGAAGGGCTCCTGGGCCGGCGCCTTCGGGCCGACCCAGTTCATGCCAACGGCATTCAAGCGCTTCGCGGTCGATTTCGACGGCGACGGCCGCCGCGACGTGGTCGACTCGATCCCGGACGTGATCGCGTCGACCGCCAACAACCTGAAGAAGGACGGCTGGGTGCCGGGCCAGACCTGGGGCTACGAGGTGGTGGTGCCGCAGGGCTTCAACTACCTGATGGCCGATCGCGGCAAGCAGCTCACGGTCGCGCAGTGGGAACAGCTCGGGCTCAAGCGGCCGGACGGCAAGCCATTTCCGCGCCCTGCCGACCGCGCCTACCTGCTGGTGCCGGCGGGCGCCGCCGGCCCCGGCTTCCTGATGCTCAACAATTTCCGCGCCATCATGAAGTACAACCCGGCCGAGGCCTATGCGCTTGCGATCGGGCACCTCGCCGACCGCATGCGCGGCGGCGGCGCGATCGTGCAGGAGTGGCCGCGGCACGAGCGCGTGCTCTCGCGCCCCGAGCGCTACGAACTGCAGCAGCACCTCGCACGCCACGGCTATGACGTCGGCGAGCCGGACGGCCGGCTCGGCGCCAAGACCCGCGCCGCGCTGCGCGACTTCCAGCATGCTGCTGGGCTCACCCCCGATGGGTTTGCCTCCGGCACTATCCTGGCGCATCTGCGCGGCCGCTGAGGGTTCGCGGAACGGGGGCTGCCGCGCCACCTTCAGGTTGACATTTTCCGACGATAGGGGCGGATGATCGGCGGGAAAGCTCACGCGGCCATGGCATCGGATCGGATAAAGCGCGCACGCATTTGGACGCTTCGGTTGGCGGCAACCGCCATTGTTGGTGCCGCCGCCTTCCTCTTGCCGGGTCCGGGCGGAATCGTGGGCGTCGACACTGCCGCGGCCCAGTGGGGTTGGGGGTGGGGCGGGCAGGAGCGCGGCGGCTACGACCGCCGGCCGAGCCGGCGTCCGCCGCCCCCGCAGCAGCCGCAATCCTTCGGCTTTCCGTTCTTCGGAGGCGGAGGTGGCGGCTGGGGCGGAGGTGGTGGCTGGCAGGACAACTCGAACGAGCCGCGCCGCACCGCACCGCCGCCGCAGCAGGACTTCAGCCGTGCGCCGCCGCCGAGAAAGCCGGAGACCGAGCCGCCCAAGACCGTGCTGGTGCTCGGCGACTCCATGGCCGACTGGCTCGCCTACGGCCTCGAGGACGCGTTCTCGGAGGCCGGCGAGTTCGGCGTATTGCGCAAGCACCGCACCCATTCGAGCCTGATCCGCAACGAGCCGCGCGAATACGACTGGGTGCAGGGCGCGCGCGAAGCGCTCGCCGAGCGTGCCGACGTGGTGGTGATGATGATCGGCCTCGGCGATCGCCATGCCATCCGGGAGCGCGCGCCGGCGCGCCAGCAGCAGCCGGCAAAACCCAACGATCCGGCCGCTAAGCCCGGCGACGCCACGGCCAAGCCGGGCGATCCTCCCGCCAAGCCGGCGGAGGGTGCGGCCGCGGAGCCTCCAGCGGCGCCCGCCGGCGAAGCCGCCGCGCCGCCGGAGCGGACGGGGCCTGCGGTCAGCTATGAGTTCCGCTCGGAGAAATGGGTGGAGCTCTACGGCAAGCGCATCGACGACGTGATCGCGGTGCTCAAGGCCAAGCGCGTCCCCGTGCTGTGGGTCGGGCTGCCGCCGATCCGCGGCGCGCGCGCCCGCGCCGAGCTGTCGTTCCTCAACGAGATCTATCGGGCGCGCGCCGCCAAGGCCGGCATCGTCTATGTCGACGTGTGGGAAGGCTTCGTCGACGAGTCCGGCGAGTTCGCCAATATGGGCCCCGACGTGATGGGCCAGGTGCGGCGGCTGCGCAGCGGCGACGGGGTGTTCTTCACCAAGTTCGGCGCCCGCAAGCTGGCGCATTTCGTCGACCGCGAGATCAACCGGCTGTTGAGCCGCGATGCGCCGATGGCGCTGCCGATCCCGGATGAGCAGAAGCAGCTCGTCCCGACCCCCGGCGGCCCGGCCGCCCGCCCCAGCGCCGGCCCGGTGGTGTCGCTCACCGGCGGCACGCCGAAGCCGGAGCCGCTGCTCGGCACCCGCCAGGACGCCGGCGCCGCCGACGCGCTCGCGGCCAAAGTTCTTGTGAACGGCGAAGCGCTCGAGCCGGCCTCCGGTCGCGCCGACAATTTTGCCTGGCCGGCACAATCGGCCGCCAACGCCGACGACGTGGTGGAGCCGCCGCCGGAACCGGTGGTGACGCGCCCGGGCCGCGCGCTTTCGGCGCCGGCGCCGCGCAATCCGGTGGCGCCGCGTCCCGGCCAGCGCCGCGAGGGCGTGGCCGAGGGTTCGCGGCAGCCGGCCGCGCAAGTGCCCGCGCGCGCCGTGCGGTAGGTACGATCGTCTCGAATGGAAACCGTCATGCGTCGGCTCGCCCGCGCATCACGATTCGACAAAGGCTAGCCGCGGTCCAGCGTCACACCTTCTCGACCGCGCCGCCGCTCTCGGCCCAGTCCTTGAAGCCGCCGAGATTGCGCACGTCCTTGTAGCCGAGGTCCTGCAGGGTCTTGCCGGAGAGCGCCGATCGTCCGCCCGACGCGCAGTAGACGATCACGGTCTTGTCGCGGTCGAACGCCTTGTCATGGTACGGCGATTCCGGATCGGCGCGGAACTCCAGCATGCCGCGCGGGACATGCACCGCGCCCTGCACCTTGCCGGTGCTCTGCAGCTCCAGGCCGTCGCGGACGTCGACCGCCAACGCCTTGCCGCTCGCGATCAGCGCGGCCGCGTCCTGCGCGCTGATCTTCGGCACCGAGGCATTCGCCGCTGCCAGCATCTCCTTCACCGAACTCGGCATTCCGTCCTCCCGTGGGTCTCTCGAAGGGTGGCATTAGCACAGCTCTTCGCGGTTGCTTGCAACACCGATGCGGCGAATGGCGAGCCGGGAGTGGCGGCGCAAACGAATTCCGGAAGGAAACAGACGCGAGCGCGTCCCCCTTACCGCGGTAGCGTCGTGCTTCCCATCAGGAACTTGTCGACCGCGTGCGCCGCCTGGCGGCCTTCACGGATCGCCCAGACCACCAGCGACTGGCCGCGGCGCATGTCGCCGGCGGCGAACACCTTTGGATTCGAGGTCTGGTAGCGCAGCGTGTCGGCGACCACGTTGCCACGCCCGTCCAGCGCGAGGTCGAGCGCCTTGATCATGCCGTCATGCACCGGCGACACGAACCCCATCGCCAGCAGCACCAGGTCGGCGCGCAGGTCGAATTCGCTGCCCGGCACCGGCTGGAACTTCTCGTCGACGCGCACGCAGCGCAGCGTCTTGACGCGTCCGTTCTGCCCGGCGAATTCCTGTGTCAGCACGGCGAAGTCGCGCTCGGCGCCTTCCTCCTGGCTCGACGAGGTGCGCATCTTCAGCGGCCAGTTCGGCCAGGTCAGCAGCTTGTTCTCCTTCTCGGGCGGCTTCGGCAGGATCTCGAGCTGCGCGACCGAGAGCGCGCCCTGGCGGTGCGAGGTGCCGATGCAGTCGGAACCGGTGTCGCCGCCGCCGATCACCACCACGTGTTTGCCGCCGGCGAGGATCGGCTGCACGTTGCCGAGCGGCTCGTCGGACACGCGCCGGTTCTGCTGCGGCAAAAAATCCATCGCGAAGTGGATGCCGTCGAGGTCGCGGCCGGGGATCGGCAAATCGCGCGCCTTTTCGGCGCCGCCGGTGAGCACCACGGCGTCGTGCTCTTCCACCAGCACCTCGATCGGCAGCGTGTGGCCGACATGGGCGCCGTAATGGAAGGTGACGCCCTCCGCCTCCATCTGGGTGACGCGGCGGTCGACGTGGTGCTTCTCCATCTTGAAGTCGGGGATGCCGTAGCGCAGCAGCCCGCCGGCCTTGGCGTGCTTCTCGTAGACGTGCACCGCGTGGCCGGCGCGGGCGAGTTGCTGCGCCGCCGCCATTCCGGCCGGGCCTGCGCCGACCACTGCGACCTTCTTGCCGGTGATCTTGCCGGGCAATTCCGGCCGCACCCAGCCTTCCTGGAAGCCGCGGTCGGCGATCGCGCACTCGATCGTCTTGATGGTGACCGGTACGTCTTCGAGGTTGAGCGTGCAGGCGGCCTCGCACGGCGCCGGGCAGACGCGGCCGGTGAATTCCGGGAAGTTGTTGGTGCTGTGGAGGTTGCGCCACGCTTCCTCCCAGTCGCCGCGATAGACCAGGTCGTTCCAGTCGGGGATCTGGTTGTTCACCGGGCAGCCGGTGTGACAGTAGGGAACGCCGCAATTCATGCAGCGCGCCGCCTGACCCCGCGTCGCCTCTTCGGACAGCGGAATCACGAATTCCTTGTAGTGCCGGATGCGATCGGAGGCCGGCTTGTAGCGCCGATCCTGCCTGTCGATTTCCAGAAACCCGGTGACCTTACCCATCGCGCGTTACGCCTGTATTTTCTTTTGAATCATGCGCCTGCCGCCGCGAGCGGCGGGATCGCAACCTCGGTCGCCTTCATTTCCTGCAACGCGCGACGGTATTCGACCGGCATCACTTTGCGGAATTTCGGCAGATACTCGTTCCAGGCGG
>DASWSO010000401.1:0-16414 GCA_036402635.1 Xanthobacteraceae bacterium | reverse complement strand
CTTGATCTGCATCGTGTCGACGGTAGAGACATGGGTCCAGTGATCGCCAGGGAGCATGACGGCTGCTTCTGTCATACCGCCCATGAAGTAGTCCCAGAACCCGACCCACAGGCTGTAGTTCACCTCCCTGCCCATCGTGGCCGCCGTGATCCCGACCCCGAGAGCGGTTACGTCCCGAACCGCGGTGAGCGCCTGCTCCACGACGGACGTAGCCCGTGCCAGTAGCAACGGGATTTGCGGCTTGTGCTTTGAGGCATTGTACAGCTCCCGAAGCGCGTCAAGGCGGCCCCGCGCCGCCTCGCTAACTCCGTGAGCCGCCAGATCATTGATGAGATCGACGAACCTCTGCCGGCGTGAGGCTGTTGGCAGTGCAGCCGTTCGCAGGAAGGTTTCGAGCCGCGAACCAAGCGGGTCAACAATGCTCGCAACGTCATGCCGGGCGTGGGGGCCGAAAGACAGCCTGCGCAACGCGTCGCGTGCGGCGATCGCCGCCGCGATCATTTCGTCACCGCGGGTCATTCGTTTTCTTCTGCCGGAACATGCAATACGAGTTCGTCTAGAGTCTCTTCTTGGGCAAATCGGTCTATTCGCATCCGTGCGCGGCGTCGACAGTGCGCTCTCTACGCGGCCAAGGGCCGTAAAGAACCTCATTCGCATCCGGGCATCGGCCTCTGTCCTGTTGTAGGCCGGCAAGCTTTCCCGATAGGCCCATAATTCACGGAGCACGCGGCAGACAGTAGACGCGCTTTTCCTCGATCATCTTGCGATCATGTACTTAACCTGCACGATAGTCATCGTCCGGCTTGCGGCGGCATCGGCGCATCAAGTTCCTCGATGACCTGGTCAGCAGGCTGGCGACGCGTAAGCGGGTTCACGGCCCGCAATTCGTCAAGACCGATGCGGCTGTAATGCTCGAGCAATGCTAGCAACTCGCGGTATCCGCTCGCGCCGCGCACTTCCGGCGGCACTGGCCACCCGCGTCTCTCAAACTCCGTCACCTCGAATGGAAGCGGCGGGAGCGGCGGCGCATTGCCGAGCATGCGCAAGTATGGGGAAAAATGCACCAGCATCATGCCGGCGAACGCGTAGCGTTCCCAGACGGCGTCATATGCCGCGCGCTCTTCATCGTTGGCGAGCGCGTGATAGCCGGGCTGCCCCAGCGGCTCGTAATAGACGTTGAAGTTGCCAATCGCGTGTTCGATTGCGCGGCAGCGCCGCGCAATCCACTTGTCGAAATAGCGTTCCTGGAATTGTTCGAACGTCAGAAGCTCCACATTCGTAGCGTTAGCGGCTTCGATCGCACCGATCTGGAAGCCGACGCGGGAGACGATATAGCCGCGGTTCGCGCCCGTTTCATCCATGACGGTGCGGAACGCATGCACCTTCTCGCGGGGCACATTCGTCTGCCAGTTTTTACATTCACACACGATCTTGCTGCGGATGCCTTCGATCGTCTCTTCCGCCAGCACGTCCAGATTTACCGATCCGCGGGGGAGCGGGACGTTGATCTGCTGTTGCACCGCCATGCCGCATTCCCGGAGGATGTCGGCGACCGCATTCTCGAGATCGTGCCAACCATTCGGCGTGACGCTTGTAATCAGGGTCATGCGTTCGGCCCGTGCTCGACGATTCGGGTCCCGGATGAGTTGAGGCCCTTGGTCACCATCTGGTTTTACTCAACCGAAGGAGGTCGCCAAGTGAGCCGGTCTTAATCAAAGAACCCGGCTCCAGGCGTTTTGACGGCCGTCAATTTCGACGCGCGCCTCGTTTTGGTAGTCCGCGGGGGCGGCGGTGGCCAGTGGCAACGCCGTGGGTGGCGGCCCCGACCGAGCTGCTAGTTGCGGGACGGGCCGCCGGCGCTACAACGAGGCGAGGCCACGTCGCACCACGCGGCGTTACCCAGAATGTTACCCGGGGCCTGATCTGGACAGTGAGGATTTTGAGCTAAGTGCTGGTCGGAGCGCCGAGATTCGAACTCGGGACCCCCAGTCCCCCAGACTGGTGCGCTAACCGGGCTGCGCTACGCTCCGCCGACGTCCAGGGGTGCTGATCTACGCTGCCGCGCGCGCCGGTGCAAGATTGCCGCGGGAGGCGGATGCCGCGGAAGCCGCCATCAGCCCCCACAGCACGCCGAGCAGCAGGAAATAGTGGCGCCAGTGGTCGGTGTCGATGATGAAGCTCTCGCACGCCACCCCGAGATAGGCGGCGTAGACCGCCAGATAGACCGGCTGCCAGGGCGTGCGCACGAACAGGAAGCGGAAGCCGCGCGCCAGCGTCAGCAGCACCAGCAGCGGATAGACCAGCCCGGAAATCCACCCGCCGGTCATGAAGGCGTTGAGGAACGTATTGTGCGGGTCCTCGGGGAAGATGGTGGCGAACTGGTAGGGCCCGATGCCGAACGGCTTCTCGAGCGCCAGCTGGAAGCCGAGCAGATGCCGCCCGAAGCGGCCGAGGTGGCCGGTGTCGTAGGACTGGTCGAGGCTGGCGCGCTCCTGGAACAGCGTGGCGATCTGATCGACCGACAGCAGCGCCACCACGAACAGCGCCAGCGCGCCGGTTCCGAGCGCCGCCAGCACGATGATGCGCAGGCGGTCCTTGGCGGAGCGGCTGGTGATCAGCATCAGCAGCATCAGCAGCGCCGCGGTGCCGGCAAAGTAGGCCCAGGCGCCGCGCGAGAAGCTCAGCAGCAGCGCGATCAGCATGATCATCAACACGGCGCCCGAGCGCAGCGCCTGCCCGACATTGCCGAGCATCATGCGCTGCAGCGCCAGCAGCATCGGCAGCATCAGGAACGCGCCGAGCACGTTCGGATCGTTGAAGGTGCCGCGCGCGCGGCCGTATTTCAGGAAGAAGTCGGCATACGGCACCAGCCGGAAGTAGCCGAGGATGCCGCAGACCGAGGCGAGCAGCGCCGCCGCCGTATAGCCGCGCATCAGCGCGTTCAGCCGCTGCTCCGTATTGGCGGTGAGCGCGGCCGCGAAGAACACCGCGGTCAGCGCCATGAACCAGGAGACGCCGACCCAGATCGCCGGCTTCGACTGGTCGAGCAGCGGGATCACGGCGATCGAGAACCCGACGTTCCAGAGCAGCAGCAGAAGTGCGAGCGGCATCAGCCCCGGCCGCAGCGACAGGCCGGTGACGGCGAAGACGAACAGCGCCAGCACCGAGACCACCTCGTAGGGGCTCGGTTCCATGAACACGAACGCGCCCGCGAAGGCGGTGAACCAAAGCAGCGCGCGGCGCAGCCGCTCCGGCGCGATCAGCAGCCCGGGAGCTGCCGCTGTGGAATCCAGCGCATGCGTGGCGTAGGCCATGGCTAGTAGGCGTTCTCGCGCTTGGCGAGCGCGAGCGGCGTCTTGGCGAGGATGAAGAAGTCGAAGATCACCGACCAGTTCTCGATGTAGTAGAGGTCGTGCTCGACGCGCTGCTGGATCTTCTCGTGGGTGTCGGTCTCGCCGCGCCAGCCGTTCACCTGCGCCCATCCGGTGATGCCGGGCTTCACCCGGTGGCGCGCGAAGTAGCCGTCGACCGCCTCGTCGTAGAGCCGGTTCTCCGCCTTGGCGTGCACCGCGTGCGGACGCGGCCCGACCAGCGACAGGTTGCCCTTGAACACCACATTGAAGAGCTGCGGCAGCTCGTCGAGGCTGGTTTTGCGGATGAAGCGGCCGACCCGGGTGACGCGCGGATCGTCCTTGGTGACCAGCTGCTTGGCGGTGGCGTCGCAGCGGTCGACATACATCGAGCGGAACTTGTAGACCTCGATCAGCTCATTGTTGAAGCCGTAGCGCTTCTGCTTGAAGAAGACCGGGCCGCGGCTGTCGAGCCGCACCGCCAGAGCGGTGAGCGCCATCACGGGTGCGGCGCCGATCAGCAGCACGCTGCCGACCGCCTTGTCGAACAGCCACTTCATCACGACGTCCCAGTCGGTGATCGGCTTGTCGAACACGTCGAGCAGCGGCAGGTTGCCGATGTAGGAATAGGCGCGCGGGCGGAACCGCAGCTTGTTGGAATGCGCCGACAGCCGGATGTCGACGGGAAGCACCCACAGCTTCTTGAGCATCTGCAGGATGCGGCTCTCGGCCGATATCGGCAGCGAGAACAGCACCAGGTCGACGCGGGTGCGGCGGGCAAACTCGACCAGGTCGTCGACGCTGCCGAGCTTCTGCAGGCCCGCGCACATCGGCGGCGAGCGGTCCTCGCCGCGATCGTCGAACACGCCGAGCAGCCGGACGTCGGAATCGCGCTGCGCCGCGAGCGAATGCACCAGCACCTCGCCGGGGCTGCCGCCGCCGACCACGACGGCGCGGCGCTCCAGCCGGCCCTCGGTGGTCCAGTAGCGGATCAGCCCGGAGAGCGTCAGCCGGAATGCGATCAGCACGCCGAGCCCGATGCCGTAGAAACCCGCCAGCCACACGCGCGAGAACATGCCCTCGAACTTGGCGAAGAAGGCGATGCCGGTGGCGATGAAGAACACCAGGGTCCACGCCGGCACCAGCCGGATCAGCTGCCCGATCGGGCTGCGGAAGGCGGGCACGTGGTAGATGTCGGCGGCCTGGAAGGCGAGCACCGACAGCATCGCCATGACGCCGATCGCGAGCAGGTAATAGAGGTCGAAGCCGTCGGCCGGCACCACATAGGCGCCGTAGACGATGGTGCCGACCAGCGCGATCAGGATCGGCTCGATCATGCGCACGATGCCGGCGAGCACGATCGGCGAATAGGCCGGCGTCACCAGCTGGCCGGCGACCCGCTGAGCCTCCGCCGAGAGCTCGGCGTTGCGCGGCGGGAAGCTGACGACCCGAGGGCTGGACAGCGCGGCGGCGGCCGCCGCAGCAGCGTGATACCGGCTGCCGGACTCCAGTGTACTCATGACGCAACCCTCTCGCCCGCGGCTAGAGCCCCGGCGGGCGTTCTTCCCTCCCTTGCGGTTACCCCAAAAGCTTCAAGAAAAGCTTAGTTCGTTGGTTGGAATGCAGCTTATGGTTTACCGAAATGCCCGCGCATAGGCGGCCAGCACCTGCTCGGTCATGGTCGCCACCGAGAACGAGGCGCGGATGCGGGCCTGTAGCCGTGCGGCCTGCGCGGCGGCGGCGGCGGGCTCCTTGAGCACGCTCCGCATGGCGTCGGCGAGCGCGGCCGGATCGCCGGGCGGGATCAACCGCTCGGCGTCGGGACCGAGGATCTCCGGGATGCCTCCGACCCGGGTCGCCAGCATCGGCATGGCGGCGGCGCCGGCTTCCAGCACGATATAGGGCAGCGACTCGGCGCGCGACGGAACCACCAGGACGCGTCCGCGGCGGAAGGCCGCGCGCGCCGGCATCGCGCCCGGAAAGGTCACCAGCGACGCCACCTGCCGCGCTTCGGCGCGGGCACGGAATGCCGCCGCATCCGGGCCGTCGCCGACGATCGTCGCCGTTACCCGCCGGTCGCGCGCGAGCAGCGCGACGGCGTCGATCAGCACGTCGGCGCCCTTGAGCTGCCGCAACTCGCCGACGAACACGAAGTCCGCCGCATCGGGGTCCGCGGCGGCCGGCGCGAATTCCTCCTCGGCGACGCCGTTGTGAACGACCTGCACGAGGTTCGCGGGCGCGCCGATCGACGCGCGAAAGCGGTCGCGGCCGTAGGCGCTCTCGAACAGAAACAATTCGGTGCGCGGCATCAGCACGCGCTCGAGCGTCAGATACAGAAGCCCGACGGGAGACCTGCGGCTGTAATGCAGGCTGCCGCCATGCGGGGTGTAGACGCGGATCGCTCCCGGACGACCGGTCAGGCGCGCATAGGCGCCGCCTTTGGCGCCATGGCCATGCACCACGTCGACCTGCCGCGACTGCACCAGCCGGGCGACCGCACGGCGCGCGGTGATGTCGCTTAGCCCGAGATGGCGGCTCATCGGCACGCGGGTGACGCCGAGGGCGCAGGCCGCAGCGATTTGCGCAAAGGCGCGCTCGGCCCGCTCGCCGCCGGTGGCGGCATCGGCAACAATGCCGACGTCGTGGCCGCGCTCGGCTTGCCCGCGCGCGAGATCGACGACATGGCGAAAGAGGCCGCCGACCGGCGCCCGCATCACGTGCAGGATTTTCACCGGGCGGGCTCCGCGCCGACGGGCGCGGCTAGAACCAGCGTTCGGCGATGTTGATGGTGTCGCCCGGCTCCACCGGATAGGCGAGGGGAACCTTGGCGCGCGCGACCCCGCCGTCGATCGACCGGCTGACTTGGACGCGCCAGCGCTCCGCCCGCGGCGTGAAGCCGCCGGCGATGGCGACCGCGGTTTCCGCCGTCATGTTGGCGACATACGGATACTGGCCCGGATTGGCGACCTCGCCGAGGATGAAGAACGGCCGGTGCAGCTCCACCTCGACCGCCACATGCGGCTCGCGGATGAAGCCCTGCTTGAGCCGCGACGCGACCGCCTGCGACAGCTCGGACGTGGTCATGCCGCGCGCGACGACGCGGCCGATCAGCGGCAGCGTGATGCCGCCGCTGTCGTCGACCGTATAGGCATTGGTGAGGCCTTCCTGCCCGAACACCACGACCCGCAGCCGGTCGCCGGCCCCCAACCGATAGGGACCCGGCGCCTCCGGCGCATAGGCGAGGGCGGCAGCCGGCGCGGTCACGACCGGCGCAGCGACAACCGGCGGAGCGATCGGTACGGCCGCGATCGGCGCGGGCGGGCGGCGTACGCAGCCGACCAGCGCCAGAGCGAGCAGCGAGAACGTGATGGCACGGCGCAGACGCATGGAGCGAATCCGTCACTTTGGTACACTGTCCCGGATAGTTAACGCCCGCATGGTTAACAAAGCCTCACCCGCTACAGCCTTGGCGCGAACACCCGCAATCGCGCGGCGCTCTTTAACGAGCCGGCAACCTTAATGCGCTCTACTCCTCGCCAGTCTGATTGGGTTTAGCCCAGCCTGTTTGGGTTTAGTGTTGAGTGAGGATGGTCATGGTCAGCGTCGGCTTACGCGGCATGGTTCCAGCATCGAGCGGCGAGGGGGAATTGGACCTGCGCTCGATCGGGCGTGCGCTTTGGCGCAAGAAGTTCCGCATCCTGCTTCCAACGCTGCTGGTGCTGGTTCTGACCTCGGTCGCGGTCAACCTGATGGTGCCGCGCTACAAGTCGGAAGCGCGCATCCTGATCGAAGGCCGCGAGAACGTGTTTCTCCGGCCGGAAGCCGAGAAGCTCGGTGACCGCGAACGCTCCGTGGTCGACCAGGAAGCGGTGACCAGCCAGGTGCAGCTCGTGCTCTCGCGCGAAGTCGCGCGCCAGGTGGTGGCGCAGCTCAAGCTCAATGAGAGGCCCGAGTTCGACCCGGTGCTGCGCCCTTCGGGCCCGCTGAAGCAGGTGCTGACCCTGCTCGGGATCACGCGCGATTCATTGCGGCTGACGCCGGAAGAGCGCGTGTTCGAATCCTATTACGACCGGGTGCAGGCGTATTCGGTCGACAAGTCGCGGGTGATCGCGATCGAGTTCCAGTCGTCCGATCCGGAGCTGGCGGCGCGCGGCGCCAACGCGGTGGCCGAGATCTATCTCGGGCTGCAGCAGAACGCCAAGCAGGACCAGACCCGCGCCGCCGGGCAGTGGCTCGCCGGCGAGATCGAGAACCTGCGCACGCGGGTGGGCGACGCCGAATCCAAGGCGGAGGAGTTCCGCACCAAGTCCAACCTGTTCATCGGCAGCAACAACAGCTCGCTCGCCAACCAGCAGCTCGGCGAGCTGAGCTCGCAGCTGGCGGTCGCCCGCTCGCAGAAGGCGGAGATCGACGCCAAGGAAAGCCTGATCCGCCAGATGCTGCGGACCAACAACCCGATCGAGTCCGCCGAGATCCTCAATTCCGAGATCATCCGCCGGCTCAACGAGCAGCGCGTGACCTTGCGGGCGCAGCTGGCGGAGCAATCCTCCACGCTGCTGGACGGGCATCCTCGCATCAAGGAACTGAAGGCGCAGATCGCCGACCTGGAGCGGCAGATCAGGGCCGAGGCCGAGCGGCTGGTGCGCTCGCTCGAGAACGACGCCAAGATCGCCGGCGGCCGCGTCGAGCAGCTGGGCAGCAGCGTCGATGCGCTGAAGCGGCAGGCCTCATCCTCCAGTGGGCAGGACGTGCAGCTGCGCGCCTATGAGCGCGAGGCGAAGGCGCAGCGCGACCTGCTCGAGTCCTATCTGGCGAAGTATCGCGAGGCCACCGCGCGCGAGAATTTGGGCGCGACGCCGGCCGAGGCCCGCATCATCTCCCGCGCGATCGTGTCCAACACGCCGTTCTTCCCGAAGAAGCTGCCGATCGTGACGATCGCGACCCTGGCGATGCTGGTGCTGGCGACCGGCTTCGTCGTCACCGGCGAGCTCGCCTCCGGCAACGTCTATCGCCAGCCCGCCTGGGCCGAGCCGACGATCTATGCCGAGCAGCCGGCGCCGCCCGCCGCGCGGCTGGTGCCGCAGATCGAGCAGGCTCCCGCCCCGGTGCTGCTGCAGCCCGAAGCGGCCCCGGCGCGCACCGTCGCGATCGACGAGACCGTGCACTCGCTGGCGGAAGCCGCGCACAAGCTCAACGCCGTCGACCGCACCCGCTCGCTGGTGGTCAGCGTGTCGGCCGATCCGCAGGCCACCGCGATCGACCTCGGCCGTGAGCTGGCCGCGCATGGGCGTGTGATCGTGGTCGATCTCGCGTTCGGCGCCCGCAAGGTCTCGCAGAGCGTCGGCGATCCGGCAGCGGCCGGCATCGCCGAGCTGGTGCGCGGCGAAAAGTCGTTCGGCGAGGTGATCGTGCGCGACCGCGGCTCGCGCGTGCATGTGATCGGTTGCGGCGACATTCGCGACGAGGGTGCCTCGATCGCGCAATCGGAGCGGCTGGTGACCGGCCTCAACGCGCTGGCGCGCAGCTACGCCCACGTGGTGATCGATGCCGGCGCGATCGGTGAGATTCCGCCCAAGAGCCTGGCCAAAATCGCGCCGCGCGCGATCGTCGTCATGCGGCCGGGCGAGACGGTCGGCGACGCCTGCCAGGTGCTGGAGGAGGCCGGCTTCACGGCCTCCATGCTGACGCTGGTGCGGCCGCGCGAGGAGCCCGCCGCCGCCGCTTGAGGCGGCCGCGTCGTTTGCGGGCGCTTACACGCGCGCGCCACGGGCTTGTGCCGGCGCAAGCTGGATTGGTTCGCCTGCGGCTCGCAATGACGGTGTTTCGGTCGTGCGAGGAGCGTAGTGCCGAAGCGCCCTACGGCTCGGAATCCTGCCCCTTCGCCGGCTCCGGCCGCTTGCGCAGCGAGGCGCGCATGGCGCGCAGCCGCACGATCAGCGGCCAGATCAGTGACGAGTGCTTGAGCGCGCGCTTGGTCGCGCGCAACGCCGCCAGCGTGCCGGCGACGGCGGCGCCGCGTGCGGTCGCGGCGGCGACGTGGTCGTACAGCTCGATCTCGCTATCCGACCAGTCGCGCTTGTACGGCTCGTCGCCGATGGTGAAATCGAACACCGTGCAGCCGTGCTCGATCGCATGCCGCATCAGGTCGTGCAGGTGCGCGGCGCCGGGGCCGAAGCGGGACAGCGGTCCGTCGTCGTAGCTCGCGATCAGGTGCGAATAGGTGCCGCGGAACCGCAGGCCGAAATTGGTGGCCGCGAAGGTGGAATCCACCTGCAGCCGGCTGACATGCGCGAGCTGCCGCGTGCGCTCGCCGGTCGCGAGCTCATGGAAGAATTCGCGGTAGCCCGGGCGCGCAAACACGTCCTCGACGCCCATGCGGGCGAACGCCTTGCTTTTCTGCCGAAACAGCGCGTCGAGCGTGAGTGCGATATCCCCGGCGGTCTCGGGCGTGACCATGCGCACGTCGCCGCTCTCGGCGAGCTTCTTGCGCTTGGTGCGGTCGCGCCGCCGCGTCGCCGACGAGCGCTTGGCGGCGTAGAACGTCTCCCAATCGCCCTCCAGGCGCACCGCATAGGCGCCGCTCGGATTGAGATTCACGGCGAGCTGCAGGAACGGGTTCGGCTGCGCGCCGACCTGCGCCGGCATCTTGTCGAGCAGGATCACGTCATGCCGGTATTGCGGATCGGCTTGCAGGCTGGCGCGGATGGCGTGCCAGAGCGCCGGAAAGTCCCCGCCGTGGGCGCTGGTGAAATCCGCGGCCAGCAGCGGCGCGTTGTAGTCGCCGAGCTCGCGGCCGAGGAAGCAGAGCTGGCGCGCGCCGGTGCGGCGCTGCACCGCCAGCGGCAGGATGCAGACGATCTCGCCGCCGCGCCGGCCGACGACGATCGCAGGGGCGGCGCCGAGCCGCTCGCCGACATGGCGCTGCCAGGCCGAGAGCCAGTCGTAGCATTGGAATACCGTGCAGTCGGCGTGCTGCTCGAACCGCCGCCATTCGCCTGCGAGCGCGGCGAGATCGCTGGTGACGGTGAACTGCACGTCGCCGACGCGGCCGCGCGCCGGCGCGCTCGCGTCCCGAGTCTCGGGTTCGGCGAGCCTGGTCCTGGCGTGCACGGCGGAATTGAGCTGGAGCATGGGGCCTCGTTGGCGCGCCGAGCGTACAGGTGCCTACGCCGGAACCTCGTAAAGATTCGTCAATGCAACCCTGGAATCCTGCTGGCTCGCCATCGGCGACAGAGGGGTCCTCGGAAGTTGCGCAAGCAGGCCGTCATCCGTACCGGGCTGGAGACGCTGTATTTCAGCGGGGCGCATCGGCTGTTGCGCCATCTGCTGGGCGGGCTCGGCGCGATCCTGACGCTGCACCACGTGCGGCCGGCGCGGAAGGCCGCGTTCCAGCCCAACCGTCTGCTGGAAGTCACGCCGGAATTCCTCGAACACGTGATCGTGCGGCTGCGGCGCTCAGGCGTGGAGATCGTCTCGCTCGACGAGATGCACGCCCGGCTGCTCGGCGGTAACGCAGGACCGCGCTTCGTTTGCCTGACCTTCGATGACGGATATCGGGACAATTTGATTCATGCTTACCCGATCCTGAAGAAGCACGCGGCGCCGTTCGCGGTCTATCTGCCGACCAGCTTCCCGGATCGCCTCGGCGACCTGTGGTGGCTCACGCTGGAGCGGACGATCGCGGAGAACCGCACCGTCTCGCTGCCGATGAGCCACGCGCTGCGGCGCTTCGAATGCGAGACGCCCGAGCAGAAGCAGGGCGCATTCGAGTTCATCTACTGGTGGCTGCGCCGGCTCGGCAGCGAGGACGAGCTGCGGGCGGTGGTGCGCGACCTCGCGGCGCGGCACGGCGTCGACGTGGCCGGCACCTGCGATGAGCTCTGCATGACCTGGACCGAGCTGATGCAGCTTGCTCGCGATCCGCTGGTCACCATCGGCGCCCATACGGTCAACCACGTGATGCTGGCGAAGGCCTCGGAGAGCGACGTGCGGCGCGAGATGGGGCAGAGCGCCAACGTCATCGAGGCGGCGCTCGGCCGCCGGCCCGCGCATTTCTCCTATCCGGTCGGCGATCCGACCTCGGCCGGGCCGCGCGAGTTCGCGATCGCGCGCGAACTGGGGTTCGCGACCGCGGTGACGACTCGTCCGGGCGTGCTGTTTCCCGAGCACCGCGACCACCTGACGGCGCTGCCGCGCATCTCGCTCAACGGCGAGTTCCAGCGGCTGCGCTACGTCGAGGTGCTCACCTCCGGCGCCGCCACCGCGCTGTGGAACGGATTCAAGCGGGTCGACGCCGCGTGACGGCTCACGCGTCGTCCGGCTCCGGGTCCGGGCGCGACATCCAGCTGATCAGCGGCATCGCGGGCAGCACCCAGCCGAGCCCGACGACCAGGTAGAACAGGCCGGCGGCCCAGCCGTTCACCGACGGCAGCACGAACTGCGCCGCACCCATCGCCACCAGCGCCCAGACGATCACCAGCGTCAGCAGCGCGACGGTGCCGAAGAACTTGCGCACGCGGATGGTCATGGCGGGCTCGTAACTCCAAGACGGCGCGCCACGTTGCGGCGCAGGACGCGCGACTATATCTTCGCGCCGTCTCCAGCAAGCGCGACGATTGCAGAAATGAGCAGCATGCCGGCTCACGACTTCCGGACCCGCGTGCTGCGGCTGTGGCTGCTGGTCGTGGCGGCGCTGGTGGTCGCGACCCTGATCGTCGGCGGCGCCACCCGGCTCACCGAGTCGGGGCTCTCGATCGTGGAATGGCGGCCGGTGACCGGAACCGTGCCGCCGCTGTCGGACGAGGCGTGGACGCGCGAGTTCGAGAAGTACCAGGCGATCCCGCAGTTCCAGAAGCTCAACCGCGACATGAGCCTGAGCGCGTTCAAGACCATCTACTGGTGGGAATGGACGCACCGGCTGCTCGGCCGCGTCATCGGCGCGGTGTTTCTGCTGCCGTTCCTGGTCTTCCTCTGGCGCGGATGGATCGGTCCGGACTTGCGCGCACGGCTGTGGGTGATCTTCGGGCTGGGAGCCGCGCAGGGCGCGGTCGGTTGGTGGATGGTGTCGTCCGGGCTCGCCGAGCGCACCAGCGTGTCGCAATACCGGCTCGCCTTCCACATGACGCTCGCCTGCGTGATCTACGCCGCGCTGGTCTGGACGCTGCAGCGGCTGTCGCCGCAACCCGGCGAGGCGGTGCCGGCGCGGCTGCGCCGCAGCGCGTTCGCGCTGGTCGGCCTGACGCTGCTGCAGATCTATGCCGGCGCGCTGGTCGCCGGGCTCGACGCCGGGCTCACCTTCAATACCTGGCCGCTGATCGATGGCGCGCTGGTGCCGGCGGCCAACCGCCTGCTGCTGCACAGTCCGGTCTGGCGCAACCTGTTCGAGAACGAGCTGACGGTGCAGTTCATGCACCGCATGCTGGCCTACGCGCTATGGCTCGCCGCCGTGCTGCATGCCGCCGACGCGCTGCGGACGCCGGTGGTGGCGCCGGTGCGCAGGACCGCGCTGGCGCTTGCCGCCGCGGTCACGCTGCAAGCCGTGGTGGGGATCGTGACGCTGCTGTCGCTGGTCCAGATCGGGTTCGCGCTGGCGCATCAGGCGATGGCGATCGCGGTGCTGACCATCACCGTGCTGCATGCGGAGCGGCTGAGCCGCACGCCGCTGCCGGCCGCCGCGGCCTCCAGGTCCGCAGCGCCCGCGCTGGCGGGAGCAGCGGCCGGCGCTAGTGCCAGATCCAGCCGATGATCTTGCTGGTCACGTCGCCGAGCAGCAGCAGCACCGCCGCCCACACGAACGCCGAGCTGAAATTCGCCAGCTGAAACTTCCAGAACGGCATGGCGAAAATGCCGGCGACCAGCGGAACCGCCGCCCGCAGCGGGCCGAAGAAGCGGCCGATGAAGATGCCCATGGCGCCCCAGCGGGCGATGAACGCCTCGCCGCGCGGGATCAGGTGCGGGTGGCGCGACAGCGGCCAGACGTAGCGCACACTGTATTTGAACCTGTGGCCGATCCAGTAGGAGAGCCAATCCCCGAGCGCGGCCCCGACCGCGCCGGCGATCCACACCGGCCAGAAGCTGATGCCGCTCGGCCCGATCATCGCGCCGATCGCCACCAGCACCGCCCAGGCCGGGATCAGCAGCGAGACGAAGGCGAGCGATTCGGCGAAGGCAAGCACGAACATGACCGGAGCCGCCCAGCCCTGGTTGTCGCGCACGAAATCGACCAGCTGGGTGAAATAATGTTCGATGTTCATTCCAGGATCCGCGCCGGGTCTCACCATGGCATGCCGGCCGCGATCGCCGGCCGCGCGCAAGCTAACGCTCTTGTGGCACGTTTCGGCGACGGAACCGCCGCGACATGTTGCGGCGGCGGAAGCGGGGAGGGCGCCTGGCTGCGCAGGGCTCAACCTCGGGCCGCGCGCTTCTCCTTGGCGGTGCCATCATCGTGGCATAGTTGAGCCGGCAGCGAATCGCTTCGCCTCCCTCGCATCGGTGCACGCCCGTATGGCCAAGACTGCCAAGACCTCGATATCACACGACCTGTTTGCCGAATCGGCCGGCGGCCGGCGGCCGGCGGCGGCCTCGCGCGGGCGGCCGGCTGCGAAGCCGACGAGCGGTGCCGAGCAGGCCTACACGGCCCACGACATCGAGGTTCTGGAGGGGCTGGAGCCGGTGCGCCGCCGGCCCGGCATGTATATCGGCGGTACCGACGAGAAGGCGCTGCACCACCTGTTCGCCGAGGTGATCGACAATGCCATGGACGAGGCGCTGGCCGGCCACGCCACCTGGATCGACGTGGCGATGGAGGAGGACGGGTTCCTCACCGTGATCGACAACGGCCGTGGCATTCCGGTCGACCCGCACCCGAAATTCCCGAAGAAGTCCGCGCTCGAAGTGATCATGTGCACGCTGCACGCGGGCGGCAAGTTCGACTCCAAGGTCTACGAGACCTCGGGCGGCCTGCACGGCGTCGGCGTCTCGGTGGTGAACGCGCTGTCGGAGCGGCTGGAGGTCGAAGTCGCGCGCGGCCAGAAGCTGTACCGGCAGATCTTCGCGCGCGGCGTGCCGCAGGGCGGGCTCGAATCCCTGGGCGCCACCTTGAACCGGCGCGGCACCAAGGTGCGCTTCCGCCCCGATCCGCAGATTTTCGGCGCCGCCGCCCGATTCAAGCCGGCGCGCCTGTTCAAGATGGCGCGCTCCAAGGCCTACCTGTTCGGCGGCGTGGAGATCCGCTGGTCGTGCCCGCCGTCGCTGCTCGCGGGCGTCGACGGGGTGCCGGAGAAGGAGACCTTCCACTTCGCCGGCGGCTTGAAGGACTTCCTGATCTCGGCGACGCATGGACAGACGCTGGTGCACCCGGACGTGTTCGCGGGCCGCGCCGGCAAGGTCGGCAGCCATGGCGCGGTCGAGTGGGCGGTGGCTTGGGTGGCGGATGCCGACGGCTTCGTCTCCTCCTACTGCAACACCATCCCGACCCAGGAGGGCGGCACCCACGAGGCCGGCCTGCGCAGCGTGCTGCTGCGCGGCCTGAAGGACCATGCCGAGCGGGTCGGGCAGGGCAAGCGCGCCGCCGCCGTCAGCTCCGAGGACCTGATGGTGGGGGCGGCCTGCATGCTCTCGGTGTTTATCCGCGAGCCGGAATTCCAGGGCCAGACCAAGGACCGGCTTGCCACCGCCGAAGCGTCGCGCATCGTCGAGCAGGCGATCCGCGATCCGTTCGACCATTGGCTCGCCGGCAATCCGAACCAGGCCAACAAGCTGCTCGACTGGGTGGTGGAGCGCGCCGAGGAGCGGCTGCGCCGCCGGCAGGAGAAGGAGACCGCGCGCAAGACCGCGGTGAAGAAGCTGCGGCTGCCCGGCAAGCTCGCCGACTGCACCAACACCGCCACCGAGGGCTCCGAGCTGTTCATCGTCGAAGGCGACAGCGCCGGCGGCTCCGCCAAGCAGGCGCGCGACCGCCGCACCCAGGCGGTGCTGCCGCTGCGCGGCAAAATCCTCAACGTCGCCTCGGCCGGCCGCGACAAGCTCGCGCAGAACCAGCAACTCACCGACCTGATGCAGGCGCTCGGCTGCGGCATCGGCGTGCACTACCGCGACGAGGATTTGCGCTATGCCCGCGTCGTCATCATGACCGACGCCGACGTCGACGGCGCCCACATCGCGTCGCTGCTGATCACCTTCTTCTATCGGCAGACGCCGAAGCTGATCGAGAACGGCCACCTCTACCTGGCGGTGCCGCCGCTCTACCGGCTCAGCCACGGCGGCAAGATCTTCTATGCGCGCGACGACCGCCACAAAGCCGAGATCATGAAGAAGGAGTTCAACGCCAACGCCAAGGTGGAGATCGGCCGCTTCAAGGGGCTCGGCGAGATGATGCCGGCGCAGCTCAAGGAAACCACCATGGATCCGAAGAAGCGCACCATGCTGCTGGTCACGCTCGATGTAGCCGAGCGCGAGGACACCGCCGACCTGGTCGAGCGGCTGATGGGCACCAAGGCGGAGGCGCGCTTCGCCTTCATCCAGGAGCACGCCGAGTTCGCCGACGAGGAGATGCTGGACGTGTGAGGGGCGCGCTCGCACCAGCGCCGCTGCCGGGTAAATAACGGCCCGGGCATCATCCCTCGGCGGCGCGGCGTAACGCCTATCTCATCGCTGCGTGCGATCAGCCACCGCCGCGTCGCAAGCGGCGAACAGCGCGGCGAGCAGATAAGCTGCGGCGGCAAACAGCGGCACCGCCGCGGTGCCGAACACGTCCGCGAGCGCGCCGCCGGCAACCGGGCCGACCAGCTGGCCGGCGCCGAGCGCGGCGGACGCGAAGCTGAACACCTTCGGATAGTCGTTGGCGCTGCAGCGGTCGCGCGCATGGGCGCTGACGACGGTCGGCGTCGCGGCGATCCCCAGTCCCACCAACAGCGCGCCGGCGAGCGCCGCCGCGGCCGTGCTGAACGCCGCCAATCGCGCGCCGAGGGCGCCGCTGACGAGCGCCGCGATCAGCGCGAACCGCTTCGCGCGGTGCGACCCCAGCACCGGCACCGTCAGGGCCGCTCCGAGCATCGCGGCGATGC
>DASWSO010000400.1:0-1708 GCA_036402635.1 Xanthobacteraceae bacterium | reverse complement strand
GACCGGCTGCAGCGTCACGGCATGGCGCGCCTCCAGGTAATCGAGCGCGAACCCGCTCCGCGCGATCACCGTGCGGCCCTGGCGCAGCACCGCCTCGATCCCCTTGCCTTGCGCGATCGCGCGCGCGCTGTCGCCGAGCACACGATAGAGCAGCGCCGACTGCGCGCGCGCATCGGCTGAGAGGTACGCGTTGCGCGACGACATCGCGAGCCCGTCCGGCTCGCGCACCGTCGGCGCCGACACGATCTTCACCGGAATGTCGAGGTCGCGCACCATCTGCTCGACCACGCGCAGCTGCTGAAAGTCCTTCTCGCCGAAGATCGCGAAGTCCGGCAGCGACTGCAGCAGCAGCTTGCTGACCACTGTCGCCACCCCGCCGAAGAAGTGCGGGCGGAAGGCGTCCTCCAGCCCCACCGTCGCCGGCCCTTCCGGCACGATCCGGGTGGCGAAGTCGGCCGGGTACATCAGCGCGACCGGGGGCGCCCAGACGATGTCGGCGTCGACCCCACGCAGCGCCGCGACATCGCTCTCGAAGGTGCGCGGATATGACGAAAAGTCCTCGCTCGGTGCGAACTGCGTCGGATTGACGAAGATCGAGACGATCACCCGGCGGGCGCGCCGGCGTGCCAGCCGCACCAGCGAGAGGTGCCCCTCGTGCAGCGCCCCCATGGTGGGCACCAGCGCCACCTTCTCGCCGGCGGCGCGGTACTTCGCCACCGCGCTCCGCAGCGACGCAAGCTTGCTCACCACTCGCAAACGATCCGCCATCCCGCCCCGTCCTCGCAAAAAGCGGCGGACCGTATCAGAGCGCCTCTGCGGGAACCATCGGCAACGGCCGGGACCTGACGCCGCAAGCGGCCGCCATTGCGCCGCCATGCCGTAGGGCCACTTAATAGCCGTCACGAGGGACCAATCCGCCGCGCCATGAGCAAGGACGAGAGCAAGCCGCCGATCCCGGCCGCCCGCAGCGCCGCCGCCGCCTCCCCGCGCGCCGAGGTCGACGCGTTCATCGCCCGCGCCCGCACGCTGGCGCGCCCGAACGCGCCCGGCCACAACGGCCGGCTGATCTTCGCGCTCGACGCCACCATGAGCCGGCAGCCGACGTGGGACACCGCCTGCCGGCTGCAGGGGGAAATGTTCCGAGAAGCCGCTTCCGTCGGTGGGCTCGACGTGCAACTCGTCTACTATCGCGGCTTCAACGAGTGCGGCGCCTCAGCCTGGGTGTCGCAGCCGGAGAAGCTTGCCGCGCTGATGACCCGCATCGACTGCCGCGGCGGCCATACGCAGATCCGCAAGGTGCTGGCGCATGCGCGCCGCGAGACCAATGAGAAGAAGGTGCAGGCGCTGGTGTTCATCGGCGACGCGATGGAGGAGTCAATCGACGACCTCGCCGCCGCCGCCGGCGAGCTCGGCATGCTCGGCGTACCGGCGCTGATGTTTCACGAGGGCCACGATACGGTCGCGGAGCGCGCCTTCCGCGAGATCGCGCGGCTCTCGCACGGCGCCTATTGCCGCTTCGACGCCGGCGCCGCCGACGTGCTGCGCGACCTGCTCCGTGCCGCCGCCGTCTATGCCGCCGGCGGGGTGCGCGCGCTCAGCGACCTGTCGGCGCAGCAGCATGCCGGCGCCCGCCTGCTGCTTGAGCAGCTGAGATAGCGGATGCCCACCGTCCTCTTCGGCCTCGCCGTCCTGATCCTGCTCTGGCTGG
>DASWSO010000399.1:0-4731 GCA_036402635.1 Xanthobacteraceae bacterium | reverse complement strand
CGCGCTCCGGCTTCACCGCCTGGGGCGTGGAGCTGGCGCGCAAGGCCGGGCTGACACTGGTCGGCCGCGCACGCGGCAAGCGCTTCGTCGCGCTCGCCGGCGAGGAGCGCATCGTGTTCGACCAGGATCTCGCTTCCATCGAGGACGAAGGCGCGCGCCACCGCCGCAAGGCCGCCGCACAGGATGATTGAGTTGTCCGCGGATGGGCCGGGCGCGGCGCAACGGCCGCATGCCGCACCGGCGGTGTCCTCCCCTCCCCCGGCGAAGCGGCGGGGGGAAACGTTGGCAGCGCGCCAACGCCACACCGATACCGTTGGCCTCGTGCTCGCGGGCGGGCTGGCGCGGCGCATGGGCGGCGGCGACAAGGCGCTGCTGCGGGTCGGCGGCAAGAGCATTTTGGAACGCACGCTGGAGCGGCTCGCGCCGCAGTGCGTCGCGCTGATCATCAACGCCAACGGCGACCCGGCGCGTTTCGCCTCCACCGGCCTGCCGGTGATCGCTGACGATGTGGCGGACTTCGCCGGCCCGCTCGCCGGCATTCTGGCCGGGCTCGACTGGGCCGCGACGCACGCGCCGGAAACCGAATGGATCGCCAGCGCGCCGGGCGATTGCCCGTTCCTGCCGGAGGACGTGGTGGCGCGGCTGCATGCGGCGCGCGACGCCGCGGGAACGCCGCTCGCCTGCGCGCGCTCCGGCGAGTGGCGCCACCCGGTGGTGGGACTGTGGGCGGTGGCGCTGCGCCACGATTTGCGCCGCGCCGTGGTCGACGAAGGCTTGCGCAAGATCGAGGTGTGGACCGCGCGCCACGGCGTCGCCATCGCCGACTGGCCGGACCAGCCGGTCGATCCGTTCTTCAACGTCAACACGCCGGAGGATTTGGCGCAGGCGGAGCGGCTGGCGGGTTCTGGCAACACTCGCCCGGAATGAACGAGACTCAGGGCGAGGGCTATCCCACCAGCGCGGCGTAGGGGATGAAGCCGATGGTGTCGCCGGGCGCGACCGCGGTGACGTCCTCGCCAAGCTCCGCCAGGCCGTCGGTCTCGGTGAGCGACGAGATCACACCCGCCCCCTCGCGCGGATGCTTCGCCGCCGTCAGCGTGCCGTCCACCTCGCGGCGCAGCGCGACGCGCACATATTCGCGCCGGCCGAGCTTCTTCTTGTAGGCGAAGCCGGCGCGCACCGGATAGGCGAGCGGCGGTTCCGCCGCAGCACCCGACAAGCGCAGCAGCAGCGGCCGCACCACGCGGGCGAAGGTGACGAACACCGCCACCGGGTTTCCCGGCAGGCCGACGAAAGCGGCGCTGCCGCCCGCGGCCGGGATCACCCCCATCGCCACCGGCCGCCCCGGCTTGATGGCGACGCGCCAGAACACCAGCGTGCCGATCGCCTCCACCGCGCCGCGCACATGGTCGGCCTCGCCGGTGGACACGCCGCCAGAGGTGAGGATGAGATCGTGCCGGCCGGCCGCGTCCTTCAGCGCCGCCGCGAGCGCTTTCGGATCGTCCGGCAGGATGCCGAGGTCGGTCACCTCGGCGGCGAAGCTGCGCAGCATGCTGGCGAGCAGGTAGCGGTTGGAATCGTAGATGCGCGCGGCGGCGAGCGGCTGGCCGGGCGCGACCAGCTCGTCGCCGGTCGAGAACAGCGCCACCCGCACCGCGCGGCGCACCGCGACGCCGGTCTGGCCGAGCGCCGCGGCGAGCGCGATCTGCGCGTGGCCGATGCGGGTGCCGGCGGCGAGCGCGACCGCGCCGCGCGCGATGTCCTCGCCGGCGGTGCGCGCATTGGCGCCGCGCTTCAGCCCGGCGGGAACGATCACGGCGCCGTCCTCGACCCGGCAGTCCTCCTGCATGAACACGGTGTCGGCGTCCTGCGGCATCGGCGCCCCGGTGAAGATGCGGATCGCTTGCCCGCCCGCGAGCGGCGCTGCAGCCGCCTGGCCGGCGGCGACGCGCTCGGCGACGCGCAGCCGCGTCTCGCCGGCGGCGGCGAGATCGTCATGCCGCACGGCGTAGCCGTCGACGGCGGAATTGGCGAACGGCGGCAGGTCGATCGACGCGACCAGATCGCGCGCCAGCACGCGGCCGTGCGCGAGCAAGAGCGAGACCGTCTCCTCTCCCGCCACCGGCGCGACCCGCTCGACGATCAGCCGCTGCATCGCGTCGATCGGCAGCAGCGGACCGGAGAAGGCGAAGCAGTCGTTGGTGAGCTGCGCCATGGGCTTTATCCGCCCGCTACCGTCTCGACCGGCACCGCGTGGGTGAGCAGCAGCTCCACGATGCCCTCGTAGTCGTCGAGCGCGAGCACCGGAATCGGCGTGTCGGGAAGCTTCACGTCGGCCGCGACCGCGAAGATGTTGGGATCGTCGGGATGCAGCAGCGGCTTGCCGTTGGCGGCGCGGTAGACTTCCAGCTTCGGATGCGTGCCGCGGCGGAACCCCTCCACCAGCACGAGGTCGACCGGGGTGAGCTTGCGCAGCAGCGAGCCGAGCAGCGGCTCGTCGGCGCCGCGCAGCTCGTGCACCAGCGCCCAGCGGTTGGCCGACGAGACCAGGACCTCGGTGGCGCCGGCGAGCCGGTGCGTGTGCGAGTCCTTGCCGGGCTGGTCCAGGTCGAACGAATGATGCGCGTGCTTGACGGTCGAGACCCGCAGGCCGCGCCCGATCACCCGCGGCAGAATACGTGCGAGGAGCGTGGTCTTTCCGGCCCCGCTCCAGCCGGCAAATCCGATGATGCGCATTGTGTCGCGAGATTAGCGGCGGGAGCGGCGGATGCCAACGCGACGCCGTGGCTTGACGCGGGCGCGGCCATTCCGCACACCGGGGCAGCTCGAAACCATCCCGCGATGACCGAAACAATCCTCAACCTGCGCGGACTGCGCTGCCCGCTGCCGGCGCTGAAGACCCGCAAGGCGCTCACCCGCCTCGCCGCGGGCGACACGCTGCTGATCGAGTGCACCGATCCGCTGGCCGCGATCGACATCCCGAACCTGATGCGCGAGACCGGCGACGCCATCGAGCAGAGCGCGCAGGACGCCGGCGTGCTCACCTTCCGCATCAGGAAGGCCGCGAAGCCGTGACGCATCGCGCGCCGCGTGTGGCAGGAGCTGGAAGTGCGATGCTAGTGTGAGCTCATGCGTGCCTGACGGCATCGCCTCAGTTTCGCAACCTCGAACCGACTGGTGACTATGCTTCCTTCCGAACGTCTGCCGTTCTCCGGCATCGATCAGCGCCCTCCCCTGAAATTCCCCGACGGCATCCGGCTGGTGGTGTGGCCGGTGCTCGCGCTCGAGCACTGGGACATCTCGCGCCCGATGGCGCGCATGGTGATCACGCCCCCGCAGGGGCAGCCGCAGCAGCCGGACCATCCGAACTGGAGCTGGCACGAATACGGCATGCGGGTCGGCTTCTGGCGCATCAAGCGGGTCTACGAGCGGCTCGGCATCCGGCCGACGGTGACGCTGAACGCGCGCAGCTGCGAAACCTATCCGTCGGTGGTGCAGGCCTGCCTCGACAACGGCTGGGAGCTCAACGCACACGGCTACGACCAGCAGCCGATGCACAAGCTCGACGACCAGCGCGGCTCCATCGTCAAGGCGATGGACGTGATCGAGAAGTTCTCCGGCAAGCGCCCGCGCGGCTGGTTCGGCCCCGGCCTGACGCAGACCTACGACACGCTCGATTATCTCTCGCAGGCCGGCGTCGAATATATCGGCGACTGGGTGGCGGACGACGATCCGGTGACGCTCAAGACCACGCACAAGCCGGTGGTGGCGCTGCCGTACAATTTCGAGGTGCATGACATCGTCATGATGGCGCTGCAGAACCATCCCTCGTCGGAATGGCACGCGCGCGCCATGGATACTTTCGAGTGCCTCTACGACGAGAGCGCCGAGCGCGCCAAGATCATGGCGCTCGCCGTGCACCCCTACCTGTCGGGCGCGCCGCACCGCATCCGCCACGTCGAGCGCGCCTATGCGGAGATCCTGGCGCGGCCCGGCGTGGTGGCCTGGGACGGCGAGCAGATTCTGGACTGGTATCGGACGCAGGGCGTGAAGGCGTAACGCGCTCTCAACGACCCGTGCGCCGGACGCGGTGCAGCGCACCGGAAGTCGGACATTTCCGACTTCCGGCACCTCATATTCCCGCAAGCCGGAAACATCCGGCCTGCGAAGCGCTGCTCCGCACAGTGCCTCAGACCAGGTCGTAGTGGTGGCCGACCATGTGCCAGCTGTTGTCGGGGGCGCGGACCGCGCCTTCCGAGCCGATGGCGAGGCCGTTCATCTGCCAGAGATAGACCTGCCCGTTGTCGTTGCGCCAGCTCACGTCGTCCTTGCCGTCGCCGTTGAAATCGCCGGTGTCGTGAACGTGCCAAGTGTTGTCGGGCGCACGCACCGCGCCTTCCGCAAGAATCGAAAGCCCGTTCATCTCCCAGATGTACACTTGGCCATTGTCGTTGCGCCACAGCAGGTCGGACTTGCCATCGCCGTTGAAGTCGCCGGTGTCCTGGATGTGCCAGGTATTGTCGGGCGCGCGCACCCCGCCTTCGGCCCTGATGCCGATCCCGTTCATTTCCCAGATGTAGACTTGGCCGTTGGTGTTGCGCCACAGCACGTCGGCCTTGCCGTCGCCGCCGAAGTCGCCGGTGTCCTGGATATGCCAGGTGCGATCCGGAGCGCGTACGCCGCCTTCCGATCCGATGGTCAGACCGTTCATCTGCCAGATGTAAACTTGGC
>DASWSO010000398.1:0-2363 GCA_036402635.1 Xanthobacteraceae bacterium | reverse complement strand
AGACCAACAACGTCGAGGTGGACGACCGCGGCTACGTCTACATCGTGGATCGCGCCAACACCGGCTTGCACATTTTGGAGCTGACCGGTGATGCGCGCAGCGTGGCCGGGCTGCCGTGATGCGCGCGGCCGCCATCGCCGCGGTGTTGGCGGCCGCGCTTTTTGCCGGCGAGGCCGGGCCGAGCCGCACGTCGGCGGATCGCGCCGCGGCGCCGGAATGGAGTGAAGTCGCATGGCCGTTCCTGCTCGACGCGTGGCCGAACGGCCGCGCGTTTCGCTGTCAGGGCGGCGACTGCAGCGGGCTCGCCGTCTATGTCCGGCCCAAAATCGGTTTCTGCAATTGCGCGACCGGGGTCGACAGCGACGACGAGATCGACCGGGTCGGCGATCTCTATCTGCTGGGTGACGACTACAAGGCGCTGGCGCCGGGCCGCCCGGTCGAGGTCGGTTTGCTCGAAGGGCGTACGCGGCCCTATCTGATCCCCGGCCGCTACCGCGCCGACCGCCACGCGCTCGGCGTCGCGGTGGCGCATCGCTGTGACGTGCTGGTCGCGACCGTGGTGAGCGAGCGGCCGCTGTCGGTGCCGCTGCAGGATGCGGCGCTTGCGATGCTGGCGACGCCGCCGGTGCTGGGCTGGGCCGCCGCCAAGTTCGGCGGCTCATAGCTAATAAGTCTCCACGTGGTAGCGGCCGTCACGGCGCATGGCGTCGCGGATCGCGTTCCACTGCAGGCCGGCGCCGGCGCAGGCCTGCGCGAACGCCGCCTCGACGCCCGCTTCCATGCCGCGCAGGCCGCAGACATAGACGTGCGTCGTGTCGCGGCCGAGCAGCGCGGCGAGGTCGCCGGCGCGCGTGCGCATGCGGTCCTGCACGTATTCTTTCGGCCGCTCCGGCAGCCGCGAAAACACCAGCTCTTGGTCGAGCAGCGATTTCGGCACCTTCTGCAGCGGGCCGAAATACGGCAGCTCCGAGGGCTTTCGCGCCCCGAAGAACAGGTAGAGCTTGCCCTTCGCGCTCGGCATCGAGCGCCGCCGCCGCTCGGTGAAGCCGCGGAACGGCGCCGACCCGGTGCCGGTGCAGATCATCACGATGTCGGCAGCCGGATCGTCCGGCATCAGGAAGGTCGAGCCGAACGGCCCGCAGATGGCGACGCTGTCGCCCTGCTTCAGATCGCACAGATAGTTCGACGCGACGCCCGGCTGCGGCGTGCCGTCCGCGCCGGTGTTGACCACGCGCTTGACGGTGAGCGCCAGGTTGTTGGTGTTGGGCCGCTCGCCGTCGCGCGGGCTCGCGACCGAGTAAAGCCGCATCGCATGCGGCCGCCCCTGCGCATTGGCGCCCGGCGGCGTGATGCCGATGCTCTGGCCTTCCAGCACCGGAAACACCGTCGCGCCGAGATCCAGAATGATGTGGCGGATGTCGGAGCCGGCGTCGGCCGCGGTCAGGCGGAAATTGCCGGCCACCGTAGCGCGCGCCGGACTGGCCCGGTTGAACAGGTTGATGCGCGGCTTGGCAGCGGAGGCGGGCGCCCGCACGGTGCCGCCCGAGCCCTTGTGCGCATCCTCGAGCAGCGCGGCGGCTTCGTCGTCGAGCGCCTCGATCGCGCCTGCCGACGGGTCGGCGCCGAGCGCGGGCGTGTCCTCCGGCGGCAGCTCGGTCCAGGAGAGCTGGTCGTCGAGCGAGTAGGGCTGCGCCACCTGCACGAAATGATTGATCGAGCCGGTCGGGCAGGGGGAGACGCAGTCCATGCAGAAATTACAGATCGAGGGATCGACGACGTAATTGTTGGCGTCGTGCGTCACCGCGCCGACCGGGCAGGTCGCCTCGCAGGTGTTGCAGCGAATGCAGACCGCGGGGTCGATCAGGTGCTGCTTGACGGCGGCGTTCATGCTCGCCGCGCCAGGCAGGCGGCAGTCGGGGTCTCGAGGCGGTCGCCGCGCATCACGCGATCTTCACGTATTCGAAGTCGCCCGGCTTGTTGTCGATGCCGACCTTCGGCGCCCCGATCCAGCCGGCGAACTTGCCGGGCTCGAACTCCGGCTGCATCAGGCTCTCGATATAGCCGCGGTCGCCGTCGGAGGGGAGGAACTCGTCCTTGCGGCGCTCCCATTCGGCATCGCCGATGAGGGTGCCGTCGACATCCGCCTTCACCTTGGAGAACTCGCCGATGTGACGGTGGAACGCGACATGCGGCAGCTTCAGCTGGAACTTGATGCCGTACTTGTCGAAGATGCGGTTCCAGCGTCCGACGCCGGCCTGGCAATCGGCGACGTAGTCGTCGCGCAGCCGCATGTTCAGCCCCGAGAGCGCCGGCACGTCCTGGCTGACGATGGCGCCGTCGGCGAGCCGCAGCACCGGATAGGT
>DASWSO010000397.1:0-2584 GCA_036402635.1 Xanthobacteraceae bacterium | reverse complement strand
TGCCTCGTCCGGAGCCCAGCATGGCCGAAACCGCCCGCCGCATCGTGCTCGCTTCCCGCCCGGTCGGGGAACCGAAGCCGAGCGACTTCCGCCTGGAAGACTTCGCGGTGCCGGAGCCGGGGCCCGGGCAGGTGCTGCTGCGGACGCTCTGGCTCTCGCTCGACCCCTACATGCGCGGGCGCATGAGCGACGCGCCGTCCTATGCGGCGCCGGTGGAGATCGGCCAGGTGATGGAAGGCCGCGCGGTGAGCGACGTGCTCGTCTCCCATGTCGACGGCATCAACGAAGGCGACGTGGTGCTCGGCAATACCGGCTGGCAGACGCATGCGCTCGCGGGCGGCAAGGGATTGCGCAAGCTCGAGCGCAGCGAGCTGCCGCTGTCGACCAATGTCGGCGTGCTCGGCATGCCGGGCATGACCGCCTATGCGGGCTTGCTGGAGATCGGCAAGCCGAAGCAGGGCGAGACGCTGGTGGTGGCGGCCGCCTCCGGCGCGGTCGGCGCGGTGGTCGGGCAGATCGGCAAGATCAAAGGATTGCGCGTGGTCGGCATCGCCGGCGGCCCGGAAAAGTGTCGCTACGTCGTGGAGGAGCTCGGTTTCGACGCCTGCATCGATCATCGCAGCCCCGACTTCCCGGCGCGCCTGCGCGAGGCCTGTCCCAAGGGCGTCGACATCTATTTCGAGAACGTCGGCGGGGCGGTGTTCGAAGCGGTGTTTCCGCTGCTGAACTTCTTCGCCCGCATTCCGGTCTGCGGCCTGATCTCGCAATACAACGCTACCTCCGCCCCCGCGACCAATCTGGAGGTGCCGCAGCTTTTCCGTGCGGTGCTGACCAAGCGGCTCCTGATCCGCGGCTTCATCGTCTCGGATTTCGCCGCGCTCGAGCCGGCGTTCCGCCGCGACGTCTCGGCCTGGGTGAGGGAGGGGCGCATCAAATTCCGCGAACATGTGGTCGAGGGCATCGAGAATGCGCCCGGCGGCCTGATCGGCCTTCTCAAGGGCGAGAATTTCGGCAAGACGGTCGTGCGCGTCGCGCCCGAGCACGGCGCCGCCGTCGACCCCACCCACGCGCTCGATCGCGAGTAGGCCTCCGATGCTGGTGCAAGCCGCGCTGATCCCGCTGTTCGTCGAAGTCGGCCTGACCTTCGGGCTGCTGATCTGGTCGGTCTTTCTGCGCGGCGACGCGTTCCGCGACGGGCTCGACTGGCGCAACGTCGCGCTCGGACAGCCGAACTGGCCGCCCCGCGCCACGCAGGTCGCCAACGCCTACGGCAACCAGTTCGAGCTGCCGGTGCTGTTCTACATCCTGACCGTGCTGGCGATCGTGCTGCGCAAGGCCGACTTCCTGTTCGTCATCATGGCGTGGCTGTTCGTGCTGACGCGGCTGGTGCACGCCGTTGTGCATGTCACCAGCAACCGCGTGCCGCTGCGCGGCGCCATCTTCATTATCGGCGCCATCATCCTTTTGCTGATGTGGCTCATTTTCGCCGCGCGCGTGCTGCTTGCTCTCTGAATGATTCCTGCCGCCCGCATCTCCGCCGCCATCGAAGTTTTGGCCGACATCATCGAGCGCCGCCGGCCGGCCGCCGACGCGCTGAAGGATTGGGGGCTCGCGCACCGCTTCGCCGGCTCCGGCGACCGCGCCGGGATCGCCGGCCTGGTGTTCGACGCGCTGCGGCGCAGATCGTCCGCCGCCTGGCTGATGGGCGAGGAGACGCCGCGCGCGATCGTGCTCGGCATGCTCAAGCGCGAGCGCGGCATGGATGCCGACGCGATCGCGCGGCTCGCCGACGGCGCCCGCTTCGCGCCGGACCCGCTCAGCGATGACGAGCGGCGCGCGCTGACCGAGCGGACGCTGGATGAGGCTCCCCCGCACGTTGCCGGCGACTATCCGGAGTGGCTCGAGCCGCATCTCGCCGCCGTGTTCGGCGACGAGCGCGCCGCGGAGGGGGCGGCGCTCGCCTCGCGCGCCCCGCTCGACCTGCGCGTCAACACGCTCGCCGCCGATCGCGAGAAATCACGCGACGCCCTTGCGGATCTGGGCGCTGCGCCGACCCGCTGGTCGCCGGCCGGGCTGCGGATCGCGCTCGGCGCGGACGCGCGCAGCCCCGGCCTGCATGCCGAGCCGGCGTTTCTGAAGGGCTGGGTGGAAATCCAGGACGAGGGCTCGCAGCTCGCCGCGCTCTTTTCCGGCGCCGCGCCGGGTGAGCAGGTCGTGGATCTCTGCGCCGGAGCGGGCGGCAAGACGTTGGCGCTCGCCGCGGCGATGCAGGGCCGCGGCCAGATTTTCGCGACCGACCTCGACAAGCGCCGGCTGGCGCCGATCCATGAGCGGCTGGCGCGCGCCGCCGTGCGCAACGTGCAGGTGCTGACGCCGCGCAGCTCCGGCGACGTGCTCGCCGACCATGCCGGCAAGGCCGACCTGGTGCTGGTGGATGCACCGTGCTCCGGCACCGGCGCGTGGCGGCGCAATCCCGACGCCAAGTGGCGCATGCGCCCGACCGCGCTGCAGCGCCGGCTGGAGGAACAGGCCGACGTGCTCGACCGCGCCGCTTCCCTGGTGAAGCCCGGCGGCCGCGTCGCCT
>DASWSO010000396.1:0-4672 GCA_036402635.1 Xanthobacteraceae bacterium | reverse complement strand
GGATCGATCTTGCAGCTCGCGAAGATCTGCTCGTCGTCGACGCCGAGCCGCATCGCCTGCGCCACCTTGAGCAGGCGGTCCGGCGTCGGCGTGCCGAGCGCGGCGCGGATGGCGTTCTTGTCGTCGCCGCGGCCGATGCCCTCGATCTTGATCTCGTCGAGCCCGGTGAGCCCGGTCTCCATCGAGCGCAGCGCCTTCTGCAGGCTCTCCTGGAAGGTGCGGCCGATCGCCATCACCTCGCCGACCGACTTCATCGAGGTGGTCAGCGTGGTGCTGGCACCGGGGAATTTCTCGAACGCGAAGCGCGGGATCTTGGTGACGACGTAATCGATGCTCGGCTCGAACGACGCCGGGGTGGCGCCGCCGGTGATGTCGTTGGCGATCTCGTCGAGCGTGTAGCCGACCGCGAGCTTGGCGGCGACCTTGGCGATCGGGAAGCCGGTGGCCTTCGAGGCGAGCGCCGAGGAGCGCGAGACGCGCGGGTTCATCTCGATCACGACCAGCCGGCCGTCGGCCGGATTGACCGCGAACTGCACGTTGGAGCCGCCGGTCTCCACCCCGATCTCGCGCAGCACCGCGATCGAGGCGTCGCGCATGATCTGGTATTCTTTGTCGGTCAGCGTCAGCGCCGGCGCCACCGTGATCGAATCGCCGGTGTGCACGCCCATCGGATCGACGTTCTCGATCGAGCAGACGATGATGCAGTTGTCCGCCTTGTCGCGGACGACCTCCATCTCGTACTCCTTCCAGCCGAGCACGCTCTCCTCGATCAGCACCTCGTTGGTGGGCGAGGCTTCCAGCCCCTGCAGCACGATCGAGATGAACTCGTCGAGGTCGTAGGCGATGCCGCCGCCGGTGCCGGCGAGCGTGTAGGACGGCCGGATGATCGCAGGCAGGCCGATCTCGGCCAGCGCCAGCAGGGCTTCGCCGAGCGCGCGATGCACGTAGCGCTTGCGCCGGTCGTCCTCGTGCGCGGCCCAGTCGCGCTGATGCTCGGCGCGGCGGCGGGCCTTCTCGGCCGCCGGGACTTTCAGCGCGTCGAGTTCCGCCATGTCGGCCGCGAACCGGTCGCGGTCGGCCTGCTTGAGGTCGGTGGCGTTGGCGAGGAAGGACTTCGGGGTCTCCAGCCCGATCTTCTTCATCGCCTCGCGAAAGAGCTCGCGGTCCTCGGCCTTGTCGATCGCGTCCGCGGTGGCGCCGATCATCTCGACGCCGTACTGCTCCAGGACACCCATGCGGCGCAGCGAGAGCGCGCAATTGAGCGCGGTCTGCCCGCCCATGGTGGGCAGCAGCGCGTCCGGGCGCTCCTTCTCGATGATCTTGGCGACCACTTCCGGGGTGATCGGCTCGACATAGGTCGCGTCGGCGAGTTCCGGGTCCGTCATGATGGTGGCCGGATTGGAGTTCACCAGGATGACGCGATAGCCCTCCTCGCGCAGCGCCTTGCAGGCCTGCGTTCCGGAATAGTCGAACTCGCACGCCTGGCCGATGACGATCGGGCCGGCGCCTATGATCAGGATCGACGAAATGTCGGTGCGCTTCGGCATCAGCTCCGCAGCGGCTCGGGCACAAAAAAAGGCGGCGTCGGGGCGCAGCCTCGCCAACTCACGCCGCCCGGGGAAAGCTCCGCCATGGCGGCGGAGCGCTCCTTAGCCCAGATTGCCGCCGGAGGGAAGGCCGTTCGGCCTGCCGGCCTCAGCGCAGCGGCGAGAATGTCGCCGGGACGAAGATGTCGGTGCGCTGGGTCTCCAGCGTGCCCGCGCCGCCCGGGGGCGGCCAGATCCCGTCCGCCATCGCCTTGGTGCGCACGTGGTGGCGCTCGTCCATGCTCTTGTAGGGCCAGATGTGGATCCAGCGCGGCCCGACGCCGGAGACCGAATACATGGCGGCGAGGATCGGCGAGCGCTCCACCCGCTTCGGCAGCGCCTGCTGCCAGCGCTCCAGCGTGCCGGCGAGCACGCCGGGCTTGAGCAGATAGTCGCGCACCTCGAAGAACGGCCCCGGCGAGCCGGCCTGCAGGGCGGCGATGAACGGCGCCATCACGAACGTGTCGCTGCGCGAAGCCAGCATGAATTCGCCGGCGCCGTAGGGGTTGGCGTCGCGCATCGCGGCTTCGCGCGACTTGGTGGCGGCCTGGTCGGACTCGAACTCGCGGACGATCATGATCTCATTGAGCGCGCCGATCTCGCTGTACCAGCAGGCCAGCAGCTTGCCGCCGCCGGCGGCGAGATACTCCTGCACGCGCGGCAGGGCCTTCGGAACGCTGGCGGGGCGGACGGACAGGACGGTGACGTCGTATGGCATCGTGGCTCCATGCGGGCGGGACGGGCGGCGCGGATCGGCCGGAGCCGCAGGACATATGCGGCGGCGAAAGCTAGCGGAGCGCGGGAAGCGGCGCAACGCGTGAGGCTCGCCACGCGCGCCAGCGTTCGTTAGGGTCGCGCTCACCATCAGGAGAGCGGAATGGCGAACAGGATCGATCTGGACGGACGGGTGGCGGTGGTGACCGGCGGCGCCCAGGGCATCGGGCGCGCGGTGGTGGAGCGCTTCCTCGATTCCGGCGCGAGCGTCGCCATCTGGGACCGCGACGCGGTGCTGGCGGACGCGACCGCCGCCGAGCTGCAGACGCGCGGCACGGTGCGCGCGTTCACCGTCGACGTCACCAAGCTCGCCGAGGTGGAGCAGGCGCGCGACGAGACCCTTTCCGCGCTCAAGCGGATCGACATCCTGGTCAATAATGCCGGCATCGCCGGACCGAACGTGAAGACCTGGGAATATCCACCGGAAGCGTGGTCGCAGGTGATGACGGTCAATCTCGACAGCCAGTTCTACTGCTGCCGCGCCATCGCACCGACGATGATCGCGCAGAACTACGGCCGCATCGTCAACGTCGCCTCGGTCGCCGGCAAGGAAGGCAACCCGAACGCGCCGGCCTATTCGGCCTCCAAGGCGGCCGTGATCGCGCTCACGAAATCGCTCGGCAAGGAGCTTGCGAGCTACGATATCGCGGTCAATTGCGTGACCCCGGCGGCGGCCAAGACCGCGATCTTCGACCAGATGACGCAGACCCATATCGACTTCATGCTGTCGAAGATTCCGCGCGGCCGCTTCGTCAATGTCGACGAGGTGGCGGCGCTGATCGCGTTCTGCGCCTCGCAGGACTGCTCGTTCACCACCGGCGCGGTGTTCGACATTTCCGGCGGACGCGCGACCTATTGATCGGCATGAGTGCAGTCTCGCCGTCTGTCCTTTTTCCCCTCGCCCCGAGGAGCATCGCCAGCGATGCGTCTCGAACGGCGAGGCCCGCGCTGCTGCGTCACGGGCCTGCATCCTTCGAGACGCGCTGCTGCGCAACGCCCTCAGGATGAGGTTGAGAACACGGCCAAGCTCCTGGCCGACGATCTGAATCGCTGGATTTGATGCCGCACACGCCCGAGCAACCGTCCAAGACCGAAGCGGATTTCGCCCGCGAGCGCCAGCGGCGGCTCAGGGGCATCGCGCTGATGTGCGGCGCGGTGGCGGCGTTCTCGCTGATCGATGCGACCGCCAAGTTCCTCAATCACCACATGCATGTGGTCGAGGTGGTGTGGGCGCGCTACGCCTTCGCGTTCGTGTTCTCGATCGTCGTCTCCAATCCGTTCACGCGGCCGGCGCTGATGCGCACCACCCGGCCGTGGCTGCAGATCACCCGCTCGGCGATGCTGGTGGTGTCGACCGCGCTCAACGTCATCGCGCTGATCTACCTGCAGCTCGACCAGACCGTCTCGATCATGTTCTCGACGCCGTTCCTGGTGGCGGCGCTGGCCGGGCCGATGCTGGGCGAGTGGATCGGCCCGCGCCGCTGGCTGGCGATCTCGATCGGCTTTCTCGGCGTCGTGGTGGTGATGCGCCCGGGGCTCGGCGGCATCCATCCGGCCGCCATCCTGACGCTGATCGGCACCTGCATCTACGCGTTCTACATCATCTCGACCCGCATCCTGGCGCGCAGCGATTCCACCGAGACTACGCTGTTCTATTCCAACATCGTCGGCGTGATCGCGACCACAGCGCTGCTGCCGTTCTATTGGACCACGCCGACCAATTGGATCGTCTCGGTGCTGATGGTGACGATCGGCGGGGTCGGCGCGCTCGGGCATTTCCTGCTGATCGCGGCGCACCGGCTGGCGCCGGCCGCGATCCTGGCGCCGTTCATCTATACGCAGATCGTGTGGATGATCGCGCTCGGCTACTTCGTGTTCGGCGACGTGCCGAACCGCTGGACGCTGGTGGGCGCCTCGATCGTGATCGCCTCGGGACTTTACCTGCTGTTCCGCGAGCGCAAGGTGCGGGCGGCGAAGTAGTGCCTGATTAGCGCAGCCAGTTCTCGATGCGGAGGTCCGGCACGCGGGAGAATTCCCGCTCGTTGTCGGTTACCAACACGTGGCCGAGCATGCGGGCATGTGACGCAATAAACAGGTCGTTTGCGCCGATCATCATGCCGGCTCTTTCGAGTTCCGCCCGTATTTCGGCATAAACCAGATCCACGGGCGGCTGGAGCGGCAATACCTGAATTTTTCTCAGCGCTTTTTCGATTTTCTCGGCGAGACGAGGCGCGGCCTTTCTCACCGCGCCGTAACGGAGCTCAGCCGCGACAATGATGCTGGTGCAGATCGCCTCGTCGCCCATGCGAATG
>DASWSO010000395.1:0-2148 GCA_036402635.1 Xanthobacteraceae bacterium | reverse complement strand
GACCCGGTATCGCTGCCGTTGCTGGGCGGGTTTCTGGTGGTCGGTGCCTGGCCGCTGGTGATGGGCTTCACGCAATGGGTGCAAATGAAGCTGTCGCCGGCGTCGTCAGACCCGACGCAATCGGCGATCATGAACTGGATGCCGGTGATCTTCACCTTCATGCTGGCGAAGTTTTCGGCGGGCCTCGTGATCTACTGGACCTGGAACAACTCGCTTTCGATCGTTCAGCAAGCCATCGTGATGCGCCGCAATGGCGTCCGGATCGAGTTATGGGACAGTTTTCGGGCGCTGTTCAGGAAACGCAAGGCGGGCGATTAGCTGGAGGGTAACGGTCACTACCGTACCTTGAGAACCACCTTGCCGCGCGCCCGGCCGGCTTCGAGATAGCTCAATGCCTCCGGCAATTGTTCGAAGGCGAATTCGCGATCGATCACCGGCTTGATCGCGCCGCCGTCGACCAGGGCCGCGATCTCGCGCAATTGATCGCCGCTGGATTCGGTGAGGAACCAGCAATATTCAGCGCCGGCCCGCTCGGCCGCGGCGTAAACCTTGCGGCCCATCAACCAGACCGCGATGCGGACCAGCCATCCCTTGCCTTCTCGCCGTGCGAAATCGCGGTCTGGCGGGCCGCTCAGCGAGATCACGATCCCGCCGCGCTTCACCAGCTTGAACGCATCGATCGTGAAGGCGCCGCCGAGCGTGTCGTAGACGATGTCGTAATCGCCGCTCTGCTCGAGATAGTTTTCGCGGTCATAGGCGATCACCCGGTTGGCGCCGAGCGATTTGACGAAATCCGCGTTCTTCGAACTGGTGGTCGAGGTGATGTGAAGGCCGAGATGCCGGGCATATTGAACCGCGAAGGTGCCGACGCCGCCGGAGCCGGCATGAATCAGGATACGCTGGCCGGCGCGGGCGCCGGCGCGTTCAAAACCCTGCAGCGTGGTCAGGCCCACCAGCGGCAACGACGCCGCTGCCGCGTGCGAGATGGCGGCGGGCTTGAGGGCGACGAATTTTTCCGGAAGCGCGATCTGTTCGGCAAAGCTGCCGATGGTGTCGCGCGAGGCGCGGGCGTAGACCACGTCGCCCGGCTTGAACTTGACGGCGCCGGCGCCCACGGCCAGCACGACACCGCTGGCATCGAAGCCGATCGGCCGCGGCAATTGGTAGTTCGAGATCCGCTTCAGCGCGCCATGCACCAGCTTGAAGTCGATCGGATTGAGGCTGGCGGCGTGGATCTCGATCAGCACCTCGCCGGGACCCGCCACCGGGTCTGCAATCTCGGCCAGCCGGACATTGTCGGTGACGGCGCCATAGCCGCCGAGAACGAAAGCGCGCATCGATGCTCCTGCCGGGATTGAAGAATTTCAGATAATTGAGAGCGAACAACAGCGTCCGAAAGTTACCTTTTCGGCGCAAGCGAGCGGCCTGCCCTAGACCTTAACAGGTTTTAACGATATCGCAGGGCGTCATGAGGGACACGTCAGCAACCCTGTTCCGGGCCGCCGCGGGCAGCCGGACCGCAGCGCACGCCGCGCTCGCCGCGGCGCTGCTGGCAATCGCCTGCGCGTTGGGCGGCTGCGCCAGCGGCGGCGCCGGCGGCGGTTCTTTCGCGATGGCCGGCAGCGGCGCGACCGTGGCGTTCGAATCGATCGACGGCCCGCCGCCGCAGGTGTTCGAGCGCATGGTCAACGTGCTCGACAGCGAATCGAAGCTTCGCAACCTGTCGATCGTCTCCCGTGAGGGCTCGGCTTCCTTCCGTGTCCGGAGCTATCTCGCCGCCCAGGTCAGCCGCGGCCGCACCGTGATCGCATGGGTGTGGGACGTCTATGACCGCGACCAGCAGCGCGCGCTGCGGCTCTCCGGCGAGGAACCGGCCGGCAGAGCCGGACGCGACGCCTGGGCCACGGCCGACGATCTGGTGTTGCGGAAAATCGCGCAAGCCGGCTTGAGCGGCCTTTCCAGCATGATCAACGGAACCGCGCCGGCGGATGAACCGGCCGTCCCCGCGCCGGCCAGACGCGGTCCTGCGGTTGCGAGCGCCGAACAGCCACCCGCACCGGCTGCATTCAACGTCAGCGCCCTCGGCTACAACGCCCGTTAACTGTACAAATATATGGCTGGGATACCGTTTTTGCGCAGGAAAACCTG
>DASWSO010000394.1:0-2867 GCA_036402635.1 Xanthobacteraceae bacterium | reverse complement strand
GTGTTGCCCCCGCCGTCGCGCGCCAACGCGAACGCCGGAGCGGGTTCGCCGGCCGCCAGTTGCGCCGCCATATGCCTTCCTTTCGTCGTTTTCCAGATGCCTTAGTAGCTTAAGATAAAATGCGGATGTAGCGCGTACCTTCGGAAGCGCTTGGCACCGCCGATCTACGACTTTTCAGTGATCCGCCGGGCAAGTGCGGGCCGCGGGTTTAGGGGACGCCCGACCGGGCATGACAGAGTTCGCCGGTAACACGCTGCTTGCGCGCCTGCGCGAGGCCTTCGGCCGTGTGCCGATGCGCCTGCGCGAGCTTGCGCTGCGGACCGGGGCTGCGCCAGACCGTCACCGCCACGATCCCCACGATCATGACCCGCCGCGCCACTGCCGCGCGTTGCTGCGCGGCTCGGCGCGGGTCCGGCGCGTCGCGCTCGGTCTCGGCGCGGTCGGCACGCTCGGGCTGATCGGCTGCGCCGGCCTGTGGTGGCTGCTGCACGCGGGCTCGCTGCCGATGGGGCTGGTGACGCCGTGGCTGGTGTCGGCGCTGCAGGACCGCTTGGGTGGCTCGCACCGGGTCGAGGTCGGCGGCACCGTGCTGGAGCGCGACGAGGAAGGCCGGCTTGCCCTGCGGCTGCGCGACGTGGTGGTGCGCGGGGCCGACGGCGGCGTGGTGGCGAGCGCGCCGCGCGCCGAGGTCGCGCTCACCGGACTTCTCACCGGCCGGCTGCGCGCCGAACGGCTGAGCCTGATCGGCGCGCCGATGGCGGTCCGGATCGAGACCGATGGGCAGTTCAGCGTGTTCGCGGGCGCGGCCGAACCGCATGTCACCGGAACCAGCGCCGGCGAAGGCGACGGCACCCGTGGCGTGGAGCCGAAGGCGGCGGCGGGCGCCGTCACCGGCCTGCCGCTCGCGGGCGCGCCGCTCGCCACCATTCCGAATGCGGTCGCCCCGGCCGGCGAACAGCCGAGCCTGCTCGCCACCATCGTGGGCTGGTTGCACACGCTCGATGCGGTCGGTCTCGACGGGCAGGACCTGATCGAGATCGGCCTGAAGAACGGCAGCCTGGCGCTCGACGATCGCCGCACCGGCAAGCAGCTCGGCTTCGGCAACATCAATCTGGCGCTCAGCCGGCTGAAGGACGGCGGCGCGCTGCTGGCGGTCAGCTCGATGGGCACCGACGGGCCATGGTCGCTCAATGCCACCGTCACGCCGCGCAGCGACGGCGTGCGGGCGTTGGAAGCGGTGGTGCGCGACTTGTCGCCGAAAGACGTGCTGCTGGCGCTGCGGCTCGACAATGCGAATTTCGAAGCCGACCTGCCGCTGTCGGCGGTGATCCGCGCCGAGCTCAAGCCGGACGGCACCGTGCAGGCGGTCGGCGGTCGCGTGCTTGCCGGCGCCGGCTACGTGGGCGACCCGAAGGACACCGAAGCGCGCTTCCTGGTCGACGAGGCGCAGATGGAGCTGCGCTGGGACGGCGTCAACAACGTGCTGCTGGCACCGATCGAGGTGCAGTCCGGCGCCAACCGGGTCAGTGTCGTGGCTCAGCTGCAGCCGCCGGCGCAGCGCGGCGGCGCGTGGTCGTTCGCGGTGCTGCAAGGCATGGCGGTGCTGGCCTCGCTGGAGCGGCCGAACGAGCCGCCGCTGGTGCTCGACCGCATCGCGATACGCGGCGCCTTCGATCCGGCGCGCAAGCGCATCGACCTGCACCAGGGCGATATCCGCGGGGGCGCGGCGGGCGTCGCGATCTCGGGCAACATCGAATACGGCGGCGTGGACCCGCGGGTGAACCTTGGCATCGCCGGCACCCCGATGGCGGTGTCCGCCCTGAAAAAGCTGTGGCCGGTCTTCATCAATCCGGAGCTGCGCTCCTGGGTGATCGCGCATGTCGTCTCGGGCAACATCGACCGCATGTCGCTGGCCGTGAACATGCGCCTGAGCACGCTGATGCCATCGACGCCGCCGCCGCAGGCCGACGAGGACATCCAGCTGGAAATCGTTTCAAAGAACGCGGTGGTGCGGCCGATCGACGGCATCCCGGCGGTACGCGACGCGGAGCTGTATGCGCGCATCGCCGGGCGGGTCGCGACGGTGTCGTTCGGCCGCGGCACGGTCGAGCTGCCGTCCGGCCGCAAGCTCGGCATCAGTGCCGGCAGCTTCGACGTGCCGGACCTCTACACCACGCCGAAATGGGCCGGCACCCGGCTGAAGGTGAACGGGCCGATCGAGGCGGTGGCCGAACTGCTGGCGATGGAGCCGTTCAAGGAAGCGGCCAACCTGCCGTTCGATGCGGGCGCCGCCAAGGGCTCGGTTGCGGCGCAGATCTCCGCCGGCATGCCGCTCGGCAAGACCTTCAGCCGCGAGGCCGTGACCTACGCGATCGAGGCGGATATCACCGGCTTCGCGGCGGAGCGCTTCGTGCGCGGCTACAAGGCGGAAGCCGCAGCCATGCGGGTGAGCGCCACGCAGAACCTGCTGCAGGTCAAGGGCGACATGAAGATCGCCGGAACCCCGACGGCGGTGGAATATCGCAAGGCGCGCAACGACCCGGAAGCGGAGCTGCGGGTGCAGTCTACGCTCGACGACGCGGCCCGCGGACGGCTCGGCTTCGACGTGGGCAACGCGCTCGGCGGCCCGGTGGCGGTGAAGCTCAGCGGGCGGATGCGGTCGCTCGACAAGGACGGTTCGCGGCTGTTGGTGGAGGCCGACCTCACCCAGGCCAAGGTGCTCGATCTGCTGCCCGGCTGGGTTAAGCCCGCCGGAAAGGCGGCCCGCTCCTCCTTCACGGTGGTCGACCGCGGGGCAACGACGCGGCTGGAGGATTTCGTCATCGAGGGCTCCGGCGCAGCGGTGCGCGGCGCGATCGAGATCGATG
>DASWSO010000393.1:0-6284 GCA_036402635.1 Xanthobacteraceae bacterium | reverse complement strand
CTGGAGCCGTCGGCGCGCGAATGGCTGGCGCAGAAGGGCTGGGACCCGGCCTATGGTGCCCGGCCGCTCAAGCGCGTGATCCAGAAGAACGTGCAGGACCCGCTGGCCGAGATGATCCTGGCCGGCAAGGTGCGCGATGGCGACGCGGTGACGAGTACGGCCGGCCCGGGCGGTCTCGTCTTCAACGGCGAGGCCGCGCCGGCGCGGGAGGCGGCGTAACGGCGGGCGCTTTCGGCGCTTGGCGGTGCGCGACGAGCTGCAGCGCACCGACCAGGCACAGCATCATCACGAGCTTGGGCTGGGCGAGAGCAGGGAGCAGTTCCAACCCGATCGCTATGGCGTTCATGGCGTCACCTGCGGGGCGGCGCGGATCATTCCGCGTCCTGCCGGCAAGCTAGACCGCGCTCGCGCTTGCGACTGTGAAGCGCGTCACATGGCGCGCGTTTAAAGGAGCAATCCGTTTAGCTCCTCGCACTGCGGGCTGGGCGTGTGCTCATCGCGGTTGACGATCAAAACATCGCGGCGATCTTGTCGTAGAGCGCGGTCTTCACCTGCGCGCCGACCAGCCACACGGTGCTCGCGATCGCCACGCCGACGCCGGCCGCGATCATGCTGTACTCGATCGCGGTGGCGCCGCGCTCGTCGCTAAGCAGGCGCCGCAGGCAGGCGGTGAGATCGGAGATCATTCTGTCCTCCCAGCGGTCACGCGCGCGCGGCGCGGCCGTCGTCATTCACAACAACCCGGTGAGATGCGCGATCAGCGGCTCGTCCGCCGGCGGCATCGGATAATCGCGCAGCTTGTTCGGCCGCACCCAGGCAAGGCGCTGGCCTTCCATCGCCGTGACGGCGCCTTCCCAGCGGCGGCAGACATACAGCGGCATCAGCAGGTGGAATTCCGGATAGCCGTGGCTCGCGAAGGTGAGCGGCGCCAGGCATGGCTCGCGCACCGTGATCCCCAGCTCCTCGTGCAGCTCGCGCATCAGCGTGTCTTCCGGGCGCTCGCCCTGCTCCACCTTGCCACCGGGAAATTCCCATAAGCCCGCCAGCGGCTTTCCGGCCGGCCGCTCGGCGAGCAGCACGCGCCCGTCGGCGTCGATCAGGGCACATGCGGCCACGAGCACGAGGTGGATCGCCACGATACAACCTGCAGCGTAAGAGGAGCTGGTTAAGCTGATTACAACGCAGTTGAATAAACCGGCCGGCCGGCAGCGGAGGGTTAACCGCTCCTTAAGAGCGGTAGTCGCCGTTGATGGCGACGTACTCCTTGGTGAGGTCGCAGGTGAGGACGCGGTCGCGTCCGGCACCGAGCCCGAGCGCGACCTTCACGGTCACCTCCGGCCGTCGCATGTATTCCGAAACCGCGGTCTCGTCGTAGGCGGGGTCGCGGGCGCCGCGATGGGCGACGCGGAAATCGCCGAACCAGATCGATAGTTTGTCGCGGTCGGCCGGCTCCCCCGCCTTGCCGACCGCCATCACGACGCGGCCCCAGTTGGCGTCCTCGCCGGCGATCGCGGTCTTCACCAGCGGCGAATTGGCGATCGACATCGCGATGCGCCGCGCCGAGCGCTTCGAGACCGCGCCCTCGACCAGCACTTCGACCAGATGCCGCGCGCCTTCGCCGTCGCGCGCCACCTGCTCGGCGAGGCTGCCGAGCACGGTGTTGAGCGCGGCCCGGAAGCCGGCGAGCCGGCGGTCGTTGGCGAGCGCGATCGCGGGGGCGCCCTGCGCCGCTGCCGCGCCGGTCGCGAACGCCATCAGCGTGTCGGACGTGGAGGTGTCGCCGTCGATCGTCACCGCGTTGAACGTGTCCCCGACCCCGTGCGCCAGCAACGTCTGCAGCGCAGCGGTCGCGATCGGGGCGTCGGTGAACACGAAGGCGAGCATCGTCGCCATGTCGGGCGCGATCATGCCGGCGCCCTTGGCGATGCCATTGATGGTGACGGTGGCGCCGCCGAGCGCGGCGGTCGCGGTGGCGACCTTCGGGAACGTGTCGGTGGTCATGATGGCGCGCGCCGCATCCATCCAGCCGGAGGGCTGGGCATCCGCCACCAGCCGATCCATCACGCCGTCGAACTTGCCGGCGTCGAGCGGCTCGCCGATCACTCCGGTGGAGGCGAGAAAGATCTCGCGCGGCCGGCAGCCGAGCGCTTTCGACGCGAGCGCGGCGGTGAGCTTGGTCGCTTCGCGCCCGCTCTTGCCGGTGAACGCGTTGGCATTGCCGGAATTGACCACCAGCGCGCGCGCCGCGCCGCCGAGCTGGGCGCGGCACCACTCCACCGGCGCCGACGGACACTTGGAACGGGTGAACACGCCGGCCGCGGCGGTGTCCTTGTCGAGCACCGCGAGCAGCACGTCGGTGCGGTTGCGATAACGGATACCGGCCTGCGCGGTGGCGAGCCGCACGCCGGCGATCGCCGGCATGTCCGGCACCGTCTTGGGAGCGAGCGGAGAAACGGCCTCGGCCATCGATCGGTCCGTGATGCTTGCGAGAAACGGCTGCGGGCCGCAGCCGTTTGCGCCGGCCGAACGGCGGGCGCCGCAAAGTGACCGATTTGGCGACCGCCCTCAAGGGGCGGCGACGCGCCTACTTCTTCGGTTCGGCCGCGGCAGCAGGGGCCGCCGAAGGGGCGGCGCCCGGCGCCGGCGCGGCCGGCTTCTCCAGCCGCTCGATCTTGGCGTCGGCGCGCAGCTGCGTGACCATCTCGCTCTGCCGCTTGCGCACCAGGAAGGTCTCGATCTGGTCCCTCACCTTGTCGAATTCCGGCACCGGCCGGTCGCGCTTCTCCTCGACCTTGATCACGTGCCAGCCGAACTGCGTCTTCACCGGGTCCGAGATCTGGCCGGGCTCCAGCTTGAACGCCACTTCGGAGAATTCCGGCACCATCTGGTCCTTGGTGAAGAAGCCGAGATCTCCGCCTTCGCTCGCTCCCGGGTCCTTCGACTTCGCCTTGGCGAGCTCGCCGAAATCGCCGCCCTTCTTCACCTCCGCCTGCACCGCCTTGGCCTCGTCCTCGGTGTCGACCAGGATGTGACGGGCGCGCACCTCCTTCTCGCCGCCGAGCTGCTTGGTGGCATCGTCATAGACCTTGCGCATGGCTTCGTCGGAGGTGGAGGCCTTGGCCTCCTGCTGCAGCAGCGTCTCGCTGAGGATCTTGTTGCGCGCGAAGGCGAGCCGTCGCTTGAAGTCGGCGGTGTCGCCGAGCTTCTTGGCGTCGGCGGCCTGCGCCACCAGCAGCGTGTCGGCGAGGTAGGTGATGATGTAGTCGCGCTTCGCCTCGCTGGTCATCGGCGGCAGCCCGGAGCCGATCTCCTCTTCCGCCGCGCTGACGTCGCTGGCACGGATGTCGGCGCCGTTGACGCGCGCCACCACCGGGTCGGCGTCCTGCGCGCGCACTACCACCGGCAGCGCCAGGGTGCCGGCCGCGATCAGGGCAAAGAGGCTCACGCGCAACGACAGGCGGCTGCGCCGGGAGGGGGCGGGGCGAACATGGGAAAGCGTCATCGTTGAATCCTCGGGAAACGGGGGGAGGCTGCGCGCGGCATCCGGGCGCGGACCCTTGGCGCAACCGCGTCGGCTTGGCAATGGGACATGATTGCGGGCTTTTCGCGGCTGCGGCGAGGGTTCGCCGACCTACGCTGGCGGGTCGGCGGCTCCGCTATGCGTGGTGCCGCGCAGGTGCCGTAGTACAGCCGCATAGAGCAGCGGTTCCTAAACCGAAAGCCGATGGGCCATGCCCCGTGATAAGGGCGCCCTGCTTTTCTTACCGGCGTTCTGCTTTTCTCAGGCATGAGCGAGGCAGCGCGACCCCAGCAGGACTCGAACCTGCGACCCTCAGTTTAGGAAACTGATGCTCTATCCGGCTGAGCTATGGGGTCCTCGCGCCGCGTAGTGAGTGGGAATTAGCACTGCCGCTACGCACCAGCAATCGCACCCGCAGGGTCCAAGGGCAATCCGCGCCGGTAAGAGGGGCGGTGCCGTCCGGCACGTGTGTTCCTGCGGCGCGTTTCGCGGGCTTTTCCTTTTTTCCGGGAATCCTGTATGGAGCGCCTTTCTCAAACAAAGGTGACTTATGGCTCGACAGTCTGCATTGGCGAATATGACAGTGGATCAGCTGTTCACATTGCGCGACGGCATCGACAAGGTTCTTTCCGAGAAGCGCGTTGAGCTCCAGCGCAGCCTGCAGCAGCTTTCCGGTTGGACCGGCGGTGCAAAGACAACCCCGACCGGCAAGCGCGGTCCCGGTCGCCCGAGCGGCGGCGGCAGCTCCCTTCGAGGCAAGAAGGTGGAGCCCAAGTATCGCAATCCGGACAATCACGCGGAAACCTGGGCAGGACGTGGCGCAACGCCGCGCTGGCTCAGGGCACTTCTCGACGCCGGCCACAAGGTCGAGCAATTCGCGATCGGCGGCGGTTCTTCGTCCAAGGGGAAGAAGGCGGCCGGAAAGCGCAAGCCGGGTCGCCCGCGCAAAGCTGCCAAGTCGGCGCCCGCGGCGGCAGCGGCCTAACAGCCCGGTTTGGGTTGAGCCCCCGCCCTCAGCGGCGGGGGTTTTTGCTTATTGAGCCAATCGGTTGGCGATGCTCCTCAGGGTGAGGGTGGGGGACCGTCGCCGTTGCTAAACGCGGGCATCCCCTTCAATCGCTCAGTTCATTTCCGGCCAGCCTCTCAGCGGCGCCCGGTGATATCCCGGATCATTCCCCGCTGGATGCCGCAGGTCGCGGCACCGTGACCCAACCTGCACGCTGCGCTGCCCAGAGCTGCTTGCGGGGCGGGAGACCGATCCGTGCCGCCGCTCGCCTGATAGCGCCGCGGCCGTGGCCCAACTCCTCGGCAACCACCTCGTCGGGCAACCTTGAGTGCCACAGACGACGCAGCTCTTCGGTGTCGATGCGGCGCGGGGTCCGCCTGCGAGTCATGCGCAGCGTGGTGGCTCAGCGTGACACCGGTTTCAAGCCGGCCGCCGAAACGTTCCACAAGTATGTTTGGGCAGGGTTCCCGAACCGCCGCCGGATCGGTCGTGTCCACCAATCCGCGCGCGAAGTGTTCGCCGAACTAGCTTTCAGAAGCGCGGCGGACGACGCGAAGGTGGTGCGTGCCGCCCGGCAGAGCAGCCCGACTATGGGCGAGCTCGCTGGCGGCTTTTGGCCGAGCGAATAAGAAGCCTTGGCCTTCCGTGCACCCGGCAGCTCTTACGCGCTCGAGCTGCTCCGGCGTTTCGATCCCCTCGGCAGTCGTGGACATGTGCAGGTTTGCGGCGAGCGACGCCACCGACTGAATGATCGCCATACAGTCCGGACGCTCTGAATCACGCACGAACGACCGGTCGATCTTGATTTTGTCGAACGGGAAACTCCGCAGATAGCTCAGCGACGAGAACCCGGTTCCGAAGTCGTCCATGGCGATGCGAGCACCGAGGCCTCGGAGCTGGTGAAGCATCGTCAGAGTCGTCTCGTTGTCCTGCAGAAGAGCGGACTCGGTGATCTCCAGTTCGAGCCGATGGGCAGGCAAACCCGAGGTCGCCAGCGCGGATACGACGGTGGGTACAAGGCCGCGACTGCGGAATTGCATGGGCGAAAGATTGACGGCGACTTTGATATCCTCAGGCCAGGAGGCCGCCTCGCGACAGGCCTGGCGGATCACCCAGTCGCCGATCGTCGAAACCAGCCCGATCTCCTCTGCCAGCGGAATGAAGAGCGCGGGCGAGATCAGCCCACGTCGGGGGTGGTGCCAGCGGAGCAGAGCCTCATAGCCGACGATGTCCGTCGTGCGCAGGTTGATGAGAGGCTGGTAGTGAAGCTCGAGCTCGTCGCGGGCCAGCGCCTGGCGGAGATCGAGCTCCAGCGCGCGTCGCGCCTGCAGTTGCGCGTCCATCTCGGGCTCGAAGAACCGGTGTGCTCCGCGACCGTCAGATTTGGCCCGGTACAGCGCCATATCGGCGTCCTTGAGCAGCTCATCAGAGTTCAGGCTGTCATTCGGGGAGATCGCAACGCCGATGCTGGTGCCGATGACGACCTCGTTGCCATCGACGTTGTAGGGCGCCGACAGGACCTCGGTGATACGCCGTGCCAAAGCGTCGGCGTCCCGCGGCTGTTCTCGTGCCAGCTGCAGAATGGCGAACTCGTCGCCTCCGAAGCGAGCGATAGTGTCGGTATCGCGCACGCACTCGACCAGCCGGCTGGCCACCTGACACAGAAGCTTGTCGCCGATCGGGTGTCCAAGCGTATCGTTCACCGACTTGAAGCGATCCAGGTCGAGCGACAGCACCGCAACCACCTCGCGATGGCGC
>DASWSO010000392.1:0-3259 GCA_036402635.1 Xanthobacteraceae bacterium | reverse complement strand
GACGAGCGCGTGCCGCTGATCCGCGAGCGGCTCGGCGTCGCCGGCGATGCCGCCGACACCAATTACGACGCCAAGCTCGCCGACGCCGTGAAGGCGTTCCAGAAGAAGAAGGGCCTGGCCGCCAACGGGGTGCTCAACAGCGGCACCGTCGAGGCGCTCAACGGCCGCAGCCGCAGCCGCGACATCGATACGGTGGTGTCGAACATGGAGCGCTGGCGCTGGCTGCCGCGCGACCTCGGCAAGACCTACGTGATGGTCAACGTCCCGGACTTCACGCTGAAAGTGGTGCGCGACCACACCATCGCCTTCCACACCCGCATCGTGGTCGGCAAGCCGGGCACGCCGACCCCGGTGTTCTCCGACGAGATCGAGAACATCGTGGTCAATCCCACCTGGCACGTGCCGGAATCGATCATCTACGGCGAATATCTGCCGGCGCTGCAGCAGGATCCGACCGTGCTGGCCCGCATGGGCCTGGTGATGGAGCACAACCGCGACGGTTCGATCTCGATCCGGCAGCCGCCGAGCGAGCGCAATGCGCTCGGGCGCATCAAGTTCAACTTCCCGAACCGCTTCCAGGTTTATCTGCACGACACGCCGGACAAGAAGCTGTTCGCGCTCGATCGGCGCGCCTTCAGCCACGGCTGCATGCGGGTGCAGAACCCGGCGAATTTCGGCGAGGCGCTGGCGGCGATCGCCATGCCGGAGCAGAACTACACCGCCGACAAGCTCACCCGCATGTTCGGGCGCGGCGAGGAGTGGCTGAAGTTCAAGAAGTTCGTGCCGGTGCACATCACCTACATGAACGCCTACGTCGACGAAGCCGGCAAGCTGGTCGTGCGCGAAGACCTCTACGGCTACGACGGGCGCGTGCGCTCCGCCTTGCGCGGCGAGTACATGGCGATGAACGAGCGCAGCCAGCGCGTCACGCCGGGCGCCTCGGCCTCGCGCCGTCCACGCTATGAGCAGCAGCGTCAGGTGGTGCAGGAGCAGCCGAGCTTCTTCCGCTGGTTCCGCTGACGCGTTCGCCTCAATCTCAATGGCCGGGCTCGTCCCGGCCATCCATCTCTCGCTAGGTTTTCCAGCAAGATAGACGAGTCTCCCGGCGCCTGCGGGCATGCGAATCGCTGTTGCCGAAAGGTGACGGCCAAGCGCGTACATTTTACCGCCCTGTATGCGGCCACGTTTCGCCATAGTCGGGCTTTAGCGAATCCCTCTAAGACGGGGGGATTCGGGCGACGCTAAGCGCGCGTTAACCGTTCCCAGCAACACTGTTTCGGTGATGACGCCGGCGGCAAAACGTTGCCGGCGAGTGAGTAAACGCGCCTTCACGGAAGCTGCTCGTGCCATCTAGTACCGCGCGCAAAACGTCTGTTCCGCATCCGTCGCGCGCCGCACGCCGCTTTGGCCTGGCTGCTTGTTTCCTGATCTTCGCAACGAGTGGGCTGCAGACCGCGGTCGCCAATGGCGAGACCCGGACGCTGAAGATCCATCACACCCATTCCGGCGAGGACATCACCGTCACCTACAAGCGCAACGGCAGCTACGATGCCGCCGGGCTCGCCAAGCTCAACCAGTTCCTGCGCGACTGGCGCAATCACGAACAGACCACGATGGATCCGAAGCTGTTCGACATCGTGTGGGAAGTCTACCAGGAGGTCGGCGGCAAGGAGCCGATCCAGATCATTTCCGCCTATCGCTCGCCGAAGACCAACGCGATGCTGCGCAGCCGCAGCCGCGGGGTGGCGCAGTTCAGCCAGCACATGCTCGGCAAGGCGATGGACTTCAACATCCCGGGCGTGTCGCTCGAGCAGATCCGTTACGCCGGGTTGCGCCTGCAGCGCGGCGGCGTCGGCTTCTATCCGAGCTCCGGCTCGCCGTTCGTGCATCTCGACGTCGGCAGCGTGCGGCACTGGCCGCGCATGACGCACGATCAACTCGCCCGCGTGTTCCCGAGCGGCCGCACCGTGCACGTGCCTTCGAACGGGCAGCCGCTCTCCAACTACACCCTGGCGCTCGCCGACGTGGAACGCCGCGGCGGCGCGCCGTCGGCGACTTCGCTCGCCTCCGCCCGCAGCGCCGGCGTCGTCGGCGCCGACGGGGCCGGCAAGGGCAAGCGCAGCCTGTTCGCCCGCCTGTTCAGCGGCGCGACCAGCGACGACGACGACGAAGACGTGAAGCCGGCGCGCGCCACCACCGCTACGGTCGCGCGCGCGGCGCCGCCGGAAGAACCGGTCCGCAAGCCGGTGCAGCTCGCCGCCGCCGTCCCGGTGCAGCTCGCCGCGGCTCCGGTGCCGGTCGCAGCCGCCGCTCCGGTGCCGATGCCGCGGGCACGCCCGTCCCGCGAGCCGGCGCCGCAGGCGGTGGCGCTCAAGCGCGAGGCTCCGGCCACCGCGGCGCCGACCCCGTCGCAGATCATCCTGGCGCGCGGGCTGTGGGACCTGGCGCCGATCGCGGCCGCCACCGAATCGACCGCGCGCACCGTTTTGGCGGAACGCATGACCCGCCAGGCTGCGGTGCAGCCGGCGGCGCCGACCCGCACCGCCGCGGTGAAACCGACCCCGCGTCCGCGTCCGGCCGTGGTGCTCGCCTCCGCCGGGCCGACGGAGACGACCGCCAGCCTGCCGCCGTTCCCGGGTGAAGCGGTGGACGAGCGCGGTGCAAGCGACATGGTGCTGTCCTACGCGCCGGCGACCCGCGGTCTGGACAACAACGAGCGGCCTGCCCCGATGGGGGCGCTGGCACCCGACACCGCCTCGGTGGTGCGCAAGACGCTGCCGGGCCGCGTCGCCGTGGCGCAGCCGCCGACCGCCAACCGGCTCGGCTTCAATCCGTGGCTGCGCGGCGTGATGGTCGCGCCGAGCATGCAGACCTCGATGGATGTGACGCTGCTGGGTGTGCCGGACTACCGCGCGCTCGCCCGGCTGATGCACAAGCCGCGCTCGCTCGTCGCCTCCACGTTCGCGGACGATCGGCCGGAATTCGGGCTCTCCACCGACAGCTTCACCGGCGAGGCGATCGCCGTGCTGCCGATGGTGTCGTTCGGCCATCTCCGCATCGGGATGCGCTGACGCATCGTCCGTCTTGATGGGTTTCGCTGCGCTCTACCCATCCTACGGGCGCGCTCACGACTCATCCCCGTAGGTTCGGTTCGCGTAGGCTCGTTCGCGTAGGATGGGTAGAGCGCAGCGAAACCCATCACTTCGTCGGATGCGCAAAGCGCAACCCCGGGTAGCGGCGAAGTTCCTGGATGTCGCTC
>DASWSO010000391.1:0-2428 GCA_036402635.1 Xanthobacteraceae bacterium | reverse complement strand
CCGACGCCGAGCGCGGCGATGCCGGTCATGTATGGCGAGAGCGAAATGCCGAGCGCGCCCACCATGTCGGGGTCCTGCACGCCGGCGCGCACGACGCGGCCGAAGGCGGTGCGGTAGACCAGGAACCAGGTGGCGGTGACGGCCGCGGCCGCGATCGCCAGCATCAGCAGCCGGTAGCGCGAATAGATGAAGTCGCCGAGAAAGACCTGGCCGCGCAGCGCCGGTGGGATCGAGAACGCGAGCGGCGCGGCGCCGAACACGATGCGCAAGCCCTGCTCGATCACCATCGCGAGCCCGAAGGTGAGCAGCAGGCTGAGGATCGGATCGGAGCGGTAGAAGCGGCGGAAAAACAGGCGCTCGACGATGACGCCAAGAAGCCCGACCAGGATCGGCGACGCGATCGCGGCGCCGGCGAAGCCGAGCCGCTCGCTGAGGATCACGACCAGATAGGCGCCGATGGCGTAGAAGCCGCCGTGCGCCAGGTTGACGATGCCGCCGAGCGAGAAGATCAGCGACAGCCCGAGCGCGATCAGCAAGTAGTACGCGCCGGACAAGAGCCCGTTGAGCACCTGTTCGAGGATGAAGACGAATTCCACGCGCACGAGCCCCGGTTCGTTATGAGGCCGTCAGTCCGGGCGAGCGCGCAAGCGCCAGACCCGGAATCCATACGCCACAGCCGTGGTTATGGATTCCGGGTTCGCAGACTTTACGTCCGCGCCGCGGAATGACGGTCAATGCCTCACGCCGAGATCTTGCAGGTGCCGTCCTTCGGCGGGGCGATCGACTCCATGTCCTCGTTGGCGGCCGGCACGGCGCCGAGCGGGTCGTAGATGTCCCACTGGTCCTTCATCTTGGCGGGATCCTTGGCGCGCACCGCGTACATTTCCATGACCATCTGATTGTCGTAGGCACGGAAGTACGCCTCGCGCGCCTTGCCGACGTCGAACTTGGCGCCCTTGCGCAGATGCTCGGCCAGCTTCTGCGGATCCGCCGACTTCATCTCGTTCATCGACTGCGCCACGATCTTGAGCGAGTTGTAGTCGCCCCAGGCCTGGTTGTCGGGCAGCTTGCCGCCATACTTTTTGCCGAACCCGTCGACGAACTTCTTCGACGACGGCGTGTCGACCAGGTGGTGCCAAACGAGCGGCCAGGTGCCGGAGAAGTTGCCCTTGCCGGCGCCCCAGGCGACCAGCGTGTCGAAGCCGAAGCCGGCGACCGGGAACTGCAGCCCGTATTCGGAATACTGCTTCAAGAAGTTGGTGATCTGCGTGCCGGCGAGGTTCGACACGACCAGGTCCGGCCGCGCCTGCCGGATCTTCAAAAGATAAGGCGAGAAGTCAGTGGCGTCGGTCGGCACCAGTTCGTCGGCGGCGAACTGCCCGCCGTTGCCTTCCATGAACTTCTTGGCGACCCGCAAGAGGTCGTGGCCGAACGCGTAATCGGCGGTGAGCGAGAACCACTTCTTGCCTCGCACCATGTTCTCGCGCAGCAGGTATTGCCCGACCGCCATCACGTACATCGAGTTGGCGCCCTCGATGTGGAACATGTATGGATTGCAGCTCGCGCCGCGCAGCGCATCGGAATTGCAGCCGGTGTTGATGAACACGGTCTTCAGCCGGTTCGCCACCTGCCCGATCGCAAGCCCGGACGCCGACGAAATCTCGCCGATGATCATCGTCACCTTGTCGCGCTCGATCAGCCGCTCGGCCTTGGCGGAGGCGGTCTGCGGGTTGACGGAATCCTCCATCACCAGCTCGACCTTGCGGCCCATCACGCCGCCGGCGGCATTGACCTCGTCCTGCGCCAGCTTCACGCCCAGCTGCGCGTATTCGCCGAGGGGGCCGAGGAAGCCGGTGAGCGGCGTCAAGTGGCCGATGCGCACGACGTCGCTCTGCGCCCGCACGATCGCCGGCATGCCGACGCCGGCGAGCAGCGCCGAACCGGCAGCGCTCTTGAGCAGCGTGCGGCGCGAGAATGTCTCACGAATGGGCATTTGGGGTATCCTCCCTGGATCACCATGAAATCACCGGCGGGCGCCGGCGGGGGCCCTGCTCGTACAGGGCTTCTGATGCCGATCAGGCTCGCGCTGCGTGCGGCGATAGTCCACCGTTTTTTATTGAATACCGATGACGTCGTCGCTCCGCCAATCACGCCTGTATCGGTGCGGCCTAACGTCTCGGGTGCCGGTATACTGGTAACCGTTGGTCGCACCCGAAACCGCGTATAGTTCGCGGTGCACCGTTCGGCCGGTCGGCTGCCGAGGGTTTCGTCCATTCTGCAGGGAGAAGAAGAGAATGAAGGGTAGAAATTTTGCGGTTGCGCTGGTCGCGGCGGCGGCCGTGGGCTGCGCAGCCGTTCCGTCGGCGGGCGCCGCCAACATCATCGAGGAATGGGCGAGCGTGAAGCCGCCTGCCCCGCCCGAGCTCAA
>DASWSO010000390.1:0-3931 GCA_036402635.1 Xanthobacteraceae bacterium | reverse complement strand
CGGTTTCCACGTGCCGGCGCGGCTGGGGCGCACCGTGCGGTCGGACCGGTTCACCGTCGTCTGTAACCGGGATTTCGAGGCGGTGATCGACGGCTGCGCCGCGCCTGGCCACAAACGCAGCCGCACCTGGATCAACACCCGCATCCGCAAGCTCTACGGTGCGCTGTTCGCGCATGGCTTCTGCCACACGGTCGAAGCGTATGAAGGAAACGAGCTGGTGGGGGGACTCTACGGCGTCAGCCTCGGCGGCGCGTTCTTCGGCGAGAGCATGTTCCACCGCGCGCGCGACGCATCCAAGGTCGCATTGGTCCACCTGGTTGCGCGGCTGAATGCCGGCGGGTTCCGGCTGCTCGACACGCAGTTCGTGACCGATCACCTGAAGTCGTTCGGGGCGGTCGAAGTTTCGCGGCGGCAATACCACCGCGCATTGGAAGCGGCACTCGATGTCGACGCCGACTTCACGGCGCTTGCGCCACAGCAGGCCATCAGCGGGCTGCAGGCGCTCGCGCTCGCGCAGCGCGCCGGCACCACCGAGTAGTGTCAGCCGTCCCGCGACGGAAACGCGCCCATGCGGTCGCGCACCTCGGCTGGAACGCGATAGTCGCGCATCAGCCGCGCGCTGTCGCGCAGGCCCAGCGCCTCGCGCTGCACGACAAAATGCCAGAGCGCGACGCCGGCATCCGCCACCAGCCCGGCACGCTCGCGTTTGTCTTCCGCCGGCAACGCGGCGCCCGGCTCGCGCGCGGCGTCGAATGCGGACAGCGCCGCCAGCGCCGCCTCCAGCCGCCGCCCCATGCGGCCGAGCGCGAACGCCTTCTCCTGCGCCAGCTCGTATTCGAGCGCGTCCTGCGGCGCCTTCGGCGCGCCGCGCTGGAACAGGTTGCTGGGAGGCCGAACCGTCATGCCGCCAACGCTTCAAGCCGGCCGATCAGCTGGCGCGGTGGAGCGGCGCGTCGGTGCGCGCCTGCAGCGCCTCGAAGCCCAGCCCCGGGACGATGTCGCGCACCACGAACCCGTCGGGCGTCACGTCCAGCACCGCCAGGTTGGTGTAGACGCGGGTGACGGCACGCGGCGCGGTCAGCGGATAGCTGCACTTGCGCACCAGCTTGCTCTCGCCGGTCTTGGTCGTGTGCTCCATCAGCACCCACAAACGCTTGGCGCCGGCGGCGAGGTCCATGGCGCCGCCGACCGCCGGCGCGGTGTCGTTCTCCGACGTCGCCCAGTTGGCGATATCGCCGTTCTCCGCCACCTGGAAGCCGCCGAGCACGCACAGGTCGATGTGGCCGCCGCGGATCATCGCGAACGAGTCGGCATGGTGCGAATAGGAGCCGCCGGGACGCATCGTGACGTACTGCTTGCCGGCATTGATCAGCCAGGGATCGACCTTGCCCTCCTCCGGGGCCGGGCCCATCCCGAGCACGCCGTTCTCGGAGTGGAAGATCACCTCGCGCTCGAGCGGCACGTGGTCGGCGATCAGCGTGGGCATGCCGATGCCGAGATTGACGCACCAGCCCTCCGGAATGTCGCGCGCGGCGCGCGCGGCCATCTGGGTCCGGCTCAGCGGCTTGAACTCGAGTGCGGCAGTCGCGGACATGGTCTCCTCCGAAAACTTCGCCGTCAGAACATGATGGGATCGCCGCACGGCACGTGCAACACCCGGTGCACGAAAATGCCGGGCGTCACCACCTTCTCGGGGTCGAGCGCGCCGAGCTCCACAATGTGCTGCGACTGCGCGATCGTGAGCTTCGACGCCATCGCCATCACCGGATTGAAGTTGCGGCCCGACGAGCGGTAGGTGAGGTTGCCCCAGCGGTCCGCCTCCCAGGCCTCGATCAGCGCGATGTCGCCGTGGATCGCGGTCTCCATCACGTATTCGCGGCCGTTGAAGGCGCGCTGCTCCTTGCCGTGTGCGAGCTTGGTCCCGACCGAGGTGGCGGTGTAGAACGCCGGAATGCCGGCCCCGGCCGCGCGCATGCGCTCCGCCAGCGTCCCCTGCGGCACGATCTCGAGCTCGATCCTGCCCTCGCGATAGAGCGTCTCGAAGGCGACCGGATCGGAGCTGCGCGGGAACGAGCAGATGATCTTGCGCACGCGCCCGAGCTCGAGCAGGCGCGCCAGCCCGACATGACCGACGCCGGCATTGTTGGCGACCACCGTGAGATCCTTGGCGCCCTGCTCGATCAGGCCGTCGATCAGCGCATTCGGCTGGCCGACGCTGCCGAAGCCGCCGAGCAGGACGAGCGAGCCGTCGCGGATGCCGTCCATGGCATCCGCCATGGTCTGCACGATCTTGTTGATCATCGCGGCTCCCCCTCCCCGGCCCCGGCGATCAGCCGACCGCGCGCAGCGAGCCCTTGGCGAAGGCCGGCATCACCTCGTGCGCGAACCGCCGCAGGTTGTCGCGCGAGGAGCCGCCGCCGTTGAGCAGCACGTATTCGGCGCCCTGCGCCTGCAGCTTCTCGATCTTGGCCGCAAGCTCGTCGGGCGTGCCGTAGAGCGCGCTTTCCTCGCTCGCCTCACGGGTGTCGGAGAACGCCAGGATGCTGGCGGTGTTCTTGCCGTCGGGCCGCTGCGAGATCGCGGTGAGGCGGCGCTGCGCCTCCAGCCGGCGCTCCAGCGCGGCATCCTTGTCGGCCTTGTCCTTGGCGACGTAGAAGGCGCGCGCCACCGCCACCTCCATCGGGTTGAACTTGCGGCCGCGTTTCTCAACCTCCGCCTTGAACAGCGCAATGCGCTCGCCGATCGTCTCGAATGACGCGAACTGGTCGAGCAGCAGGTTGTAGCCGCGCTCGGCGACGCGGCGGATCGAATCCGGGCTGCCGGCACCCATCCAGAACGGCGGGTGCGGCTGCTGCGCGGTGGGCGGCTCGACGATGACGTCCTCGAACGTCCAGTACTTGCCGCGGTGCGAGAAGCGCTCCTTCGAGGTCCACGCCTTGGTGATGACGTCGAGCGATTCCTCGAACCGCGCCTCGCCTTCCTCCATCGGGACCGCGAAGCCGACGAACTCGTTGTGGCGATAGCCCTTGCCGACCCCGAAATCGAGCCGACCACCGGACAGGAGGTCGATGGTGGCGGCCTGCTCGGCCACCAGCACCGGATTGTGCCAGGGCAGCACCAGCACGGCGGTGCCAAGCCGCAGCGTGCGCGTCCTGGCCGCGATCCAGGTCAGCAGCGACAGGCTGGCGGAGACCTGCCCGTAGCCGGTGAAATGGTGCTCCACCAGGAAGGTGCTGTGATAGCCGAGCGCCTCGGCCTCGACGTTGTATTCGGTGAAATCCTTGTAGCCCTGCCCGCTGTCGACGCTGGGGCCGCCATGCTTGGCGGTGGCGCTGCCGAAAAGACCAAACTGCATTCCGTTCTCCTTCTCGGCCCCGGTGCCGGCCGGACGTTTCGTTCTACCCCCACATTTCCGACGCGGCGCGTGCGAGGGCAACGGTTTTCTTCGCCGGGCAGTTCGGGCGAAGTCCACAAGCCGGGTTGCGGCCGCCGCCCGAATAGGCTCAATCCGTGCTCCAACCAAGGTTCGGGGGTGGGCAGGCAATGGCGAAAGAAAGTGCGGACCGGCGCGTCGCGCTGGTGACCGGAGCGTCTTATGGAATCGGCGCGGCCGCCGCGGTCGCGCTGGCGCGGGACGGATGCGACGTCGCGGTCGCCGATTTGCGGGACGACGATCTGCGCGAGACCGTCGCGGCGGTCGAGGCGGAAGGCCGCCGCGCGATCGCCATCGCGCTTGACGTGCGCTCGCAGGCCAGCATCGAGGCGGCGTTCGCGGCGGTGCTGAAGGCCTTCGGCCGCGTCGATGTGCTGGTCAACAATGCCGGCGTGCCCTCGCTCAACAAGGACGCGACCGAGATCACCCGCGAGGAGTGGGAGAGCATCCAGTCGGTCAACCTCACCGGCGTGTTCTTCATGAGCCAGCAGATCGGCC
>DASWSO010000389.1:0-6106 GCA_036402635.1 Xanthobacteraceae bacterium | reverse complement strand
GAGGACGGCGCGCTCGGGCCGGAGGATCGCGATGTGGTTGCGCCTGCGGTGGAGCGCTTGCGGGCGGAGGGTATCGTGATCCGCGGTCCGCTTCCGGCCGACACGATGTTTCACGCGGCGGCGCGCGCGACCTACGATGCCGCGCTATGCATGTATCACGACCAGGCCTTGATCCCGATCAAGACACTGGCCTTCGATCACGCCGTCAACGTCACCCTGGGGCTGCCGTTCGTCCGAACGTCGCCTGATCACGGAACGGCCTTCGACATTGCGGGCAGCGGCACTGCCAACCCGTCCAGCCTGATTGCGGCGCTGCGGCTCGCCACGCGGCTGGCGGCGGCGCCTGTCGCTGCTTGACCAGAGGACAGGCGTGGCGTGACGGCGATCGACGAACTTCCACCTCTCCGTGACGTCATCCGCGCCCACGGCCTGACTGCGCGCAAGTCGCTCGGCCAGAACTTTCTCCTCGACCTCAACCTCACCGGGCGCATCGCGCGCGCGGCCGGCCCGCTCGAGGGCGTGAGCGTGCTGGAGATCGGCCCCGGTCCCGGCGGTTTGACGCGGGCGCTGCTGGCGCAGGGCGCGAAGCGCGTCATCGCGATCGAGCGCGACGATCGATGCATCGCGGCGCTGCGCGAGATCGAGGCCAGGGATCCGGCGCGGCTGCAGATCGTCGGCGCCGACGCACTGCGGTTCGATCCGACCGCGCTACTGGGCAGCGAGCGCGCCCGCATCGTCGCCAACCTGCCGTACAACATTGCGACCGCACTGCTGGTAAAGTGGCTCACCACCGAGCCCTGGCCGCCATGGTACGACGCGCTCGTCCTCATGTTCCAGCGCGAGGTGGCGGAGCGCATCGTCGCGGCGCCGGGATCGAAGACCTATGGCCGGCTCGCCATTCTGGCGCAATTGCGAACCGAGCCTCGCATCCTGTTCGACATCGCGCCGAGCGCATTCGTGCCACCGCCAAAAGTGACATCGAGCGTGGTGAAGCTCATCCCGCGCGAGCACCCCCTGCCCTGCGATGTCCGGCTGCTCGGCCGCGTCACAGAAGCCGCCTTCGGTCAGCGCCGCAAGATGCTGCGGCAGAGTCTGCGTTCGCTCGGTACCGATCCGCTCCCGCTGTTGCAGGAGGCCGGCCTGGAGCCGACCGCGCGCGCCGAGGAGATCGACGTCGCCGGGTTCGTCGCGCTAACTAACGCGTTCGCCGCGATCAAGCCGGCGCCCGCCTAAGATTCAGGCCGCGACGAATCAGAGATCGGCGCGCAGCGAGCGTACGAACTCCGACAGCCCGATCTGCCGCTCGCGTTTGAGACGCTCGGCGGCCAGGATGGCGCGAATCTCGTGGAATGCCTGCTCGACCTCGCGGTTGATCACGACGTAGTCGTACTCGGCCCAATGCGTGATCTCGTCCGCAGCCTTGCTCATGCGCGCGCGGATGACTTCGTCGGAATCGAGCGCGCGCGTGTGCAGCCGCCGCTCCAGCTCGGCAATCGAGGGCGGCAGCACGAATACGCTGACGAGATCCGGGCGCGCCGCTTCGCGCAGCTGCTGCGTGCCCTGCCAATCGATGTCGAACAGCACGTCGCGCCCGGCCGCGAGCGCCGCGTCGACCGGCGCGCGCGGCGTGCCGTAGCAATGACCGAACACTTCCGCCCATTCGAGCAGTTCGCTCCGCCCCACCATCCCGTCGTATCGCGCACGATCGATGAACTGGTAGTCGTGGCCCTCGACCTCGCCGCGGCGCGGCGGCCGCGTCGTCACCGATATGGACAAAGCCAATTCCGGGTCGGCGTCCAGCAGCCGCCGCGACAAGGTGGTCTTGCCGGCGCCGGATGGCGAGGAAAGCACCAGCATCAGCCCGCGCCGGTGCACGGCTGCAGGCGGGGCGGTGGCCAGGGCGCTCGCCTCACTCAAGGTTCTGCACCTGCTCGCGGAATTGCTCGACCACGGTCTTCAACTCGAGCCCGATGGTGGTGAGCTCGACGTCGTTCGACTTCGAGCACAAGGTATTCACCTCACGGTTCAGCTCTTGCGAGAGAAAATCAAGCTTGCGGCCGACCGGACCGCCGTCGATGAGCAGCCGCCGCGCCTGCTCGATATGCGCTCCCAAGCGGTCGAGCTCCTCGCGCACGTCCGCCTTGGCGGCGATCAGCAGCGCCTCCTGGTGCAGCCGGTCGGCATCGAAGCGGCTGGACGATTCCAGCAGCGCCTCGATCTGCTGCGCGATGCGTGCCTTCACGGCCTCGACCTGACGCCCGGGTGTGGCGTCGGCTCGCTTGCCCAGCGCGTCGATCTCGTCGAGCCGCTGCGCCAGAATGCGTTGCAGCGCCGCTCCCTCGTGCTTGCGCATTGCCAGCAGCGCCACGAGCGCCGCGTCGAAGCCGGCGAGGATCGCCTGCTCGGCGGCGCCGTGCTCCGCTTCGTCCTCGACCTGGTCGGTGATTTCGATCACGCCCTTGATGCCGAGAATGCCGTCGAGGGTGGCGGGCTGCGCGTCGATCCGGCCGGCGATCTCCCGCATTGCAGCGAGCACGGCGCCGAGGACCTGGTCGTTCACGCGCACGGCAGGCGCCAGCCCTTCCCGGCGCACCGCGAGATTGGCGTACACCGTGCCGCGCGTCAGCGGTTTGGCGCGCGCACGCACCGCGACCTCAACCGCATCCCAGCCGGCCGGGACGCGCGTGCGAAGCTCGAGCCCCTTGCCGTTCACGGACTTGAGTTCCCAAGCCCATCCATAGGTGCCGCAAACCCCCTCGGTCCGGGCAAAACCCGTCATGCTCGACAGCGTCATCGGCGATGCAAGCTCTGCCGAACTACTGCTGGCGCGCCGGCGGGGGCCGGGACGTCGTGCGAGGCGGCGGCGGCGGACGCTGCGCCGGCGTGGCGCCAGTCGGAGCCGGCGCCGCCGCGGGGGCTTCCGGCGGGGAGACCGGGAGCAGCGATGGCGCTACCGTATCGGGCGGGGTGGCCGGCACGCGCCACGCCTCACGCTGCTGCTGCTCCAGCTGCCGGAGCCGCGCCACCGCGCGCTGATGCTGATCGTACGTTTCGGAGAAGGTATGGCCGCCGGTACCGTCGGCGACGAAAAACAGCTCCTTGGTCCGCGAGGGGTTCGCGGCCGCCTCGATCGAGGCGCGGCCCGGATTGGCGATCGGCCCCGGCGGCAGGCCTTCGATCGCATAGGTGTTGTACGGCGTCGGCTGCTCGATTTCGCTGCGCATGATCGGGCGCCCGAGCGTGCCCTTGCCTCCCACCAGCCCGTAGATGATGGTCGGATCCGATTGCAGCTTCATGCGCTGGCGCAGACGATTGGCGAACACAGCCGCGACGCGCGTGCGCTCGTCCGCCTTGCCGGTCTCCTTCTCGACGATCGAGGCGAGCACCAGCAACTGCTCGGGCGTCTTGACCGGGAGATCGGGGCTGCGGCGATCCCAGGCCTCCTGCAGAATGCGCTTCTGCGACTGCTGCATGCGCGTGATGAGCTGTTCGCGCGGAAAGCCACGGGCGAATCGGTAGGTGTCCGGGAGCAGCGCCCCTTCGCGCGGCATCTCGCGCACGCTGCCGCTAAGGATGTCGCTCTCCAGCAACCGCGCGACCACCTGCTGTGAGGTCAGGCCTTCCGGCACCGTCAGCTGGTGCAGCACGACCTTGCCTTCAACGATGGTGGCGAGCACGTCGCGGACGCTGGCGCCGGGGTGGAACATGTATTCGCCGGCTTTGAGATCCTCGTGCGCCTTGTTGAGCAGCACGCCTCCGACGAACACCCATTTCTGGTCGATCACGCCCTCGCGCACCAACAGGTCGGCGATGTCAGCGAGGCCGGTGCGCGCCGGGATGTTGACGACCCGGTCGCTGTCGAGCGGGCCCGGAGCCTCGAAACGCTGCTTACCGATGCCGAAGCCCACGCCCGCCGCGATGGCAAGCACAATGAGCCCTGTGAAGATCGCGTTGCCGGCGATGATGATGGGATGGCGGGCACGCCGGGACGGCCGTGCGGGCGGCGGAACCCGCTCCGGTTCGAGCCGTGCGCGGGGACTGCGTGGGGTGATCCGGGTCGGCTCGGACGTGCGCCCGATCGGCGGCACGGTTTCGCCGCCTCGCGGCGCAGCGGGCGCGCCGTCCGGACTGTCTGGGCGAGGATCATCGGCCATGCGACTTGCTCATATGCCACCGAGCGCTCTGATAACGCCGGAATTTCGGCCGCGGCAGTCGCCGGCGAACCCGTCGATCCGTGATGTCCTTCGCGCCGCTTCGCCCGCCTCGGCAGGGTACGTCGGAATGTGGCGAAAGCACGGAGCGAAGCTATGCGGTATCAGGCAGCGCGCCGCAGCACCAGACTTGCATTGGTGCCGCCGAACCCGAACGAATTGGAAAGCACCACGTCGATCTTGCGATGCTCCGCCTTGTGGGGAACCAAGTCGATCGGCGTTTCGACTGAGGGATGATCGAGATTGATGGTGGGCGGCGCGGCCTGATCGCGCATCGCCAGCACCGAGAAGATCGCTTCCACCGCGCCGGCCGCACCCAATAAGTGGCCGATCGACGACTTGGTGGAGGACATCGCGATTCGGCCGGCAGCATTTCCGACGACCCGCTGAACGGCCTGAAGCTCCAACTCATCGCCCAGCGGCGTCGAGGTGCCGTGGGCATTGATGTAGTCGATTTCCGACGGCGAGATGCCGGCGCGCTTGATGGCCGCGCTCATGCAGCGAAACGCACCGTCACCGTCAGGAGTAGGCGCGGTAATGTGGTACGCATCGCCCGACATGCCGTAGCCGATCAGCTCGGCATAGATCTTCGCGCCGCGGCGCTTGGCGTGCTCGTACTCCTCCAGCACCACGATGCCAGCGCCCTCCCCCATGACAAAACCGTCGCGGTCACGATCGTAGGGGCGCGAGGCGCGTGTCGGTTCGTCGTTGAACGATGTCGAGAGCGCGCGGCACGCCGCAAAGCCCGCCATCGACAGCCGGTTGATCGGCGATTCGGTCCCACCGGCCAGCATCACGTCCGCATCGCCGAGCGCGATGATGCGGCCGGCGTCGCCGATCGCATGCGACCCGGTCGAGCAGGCGGTGACGACGGCGTGGTTCGGCCCACGTAAGCCGAACTCGATCGAGACATAGCCGGACGCGAGATTGATCAGACGCCCCGGAATGAAGAACGGTGAGATGCGACGTGGCCCACGTTCCTTCAGTAGGAGCGCGGTCTCGGCGATGCCCTCGATACCCCCGATTCCGGAGCCGATCATCACTCCGGTGTTGTTTTGGTCTTCGCGATCCTCCGGGTGCCAGTCCGCATCGTCGAGCGCCTGGCGCGCCGCGCACATCGCATAGGCGATGAAGTCATCGACCTTGCGGTGCTCCTTCGGCTCCATCCAATGATCGGGATTGTACGTGCCGTCGGCGCCGTCGCCGCGCGGCACCTGGCACGCGACCTTCGACGGCAGGTCCGACACATCGAATCGCTCGATGCGGCTCGCCCCGCTCTCGCCCGCAAGCAGGCGCTTCCAGGTCGTCTCCACGCCGCAACCGAGCGGCGTGACCATACCCAAACCTGTGATGACAACGCGTCGCATCAGCGCTTTCGAATGCTTACGCGAGACCGATCGTTCAGGGAGCGCAGGGGCGCACGGTGCGGGCGCCGAGGAATCGGCGGCCCGCTGTCGCGTGAGGATCAGCTCTTGGCGTTTTTCTCGAGGAATTTCACCGCGTCGCCGACGGTCAAAATAGTCTCCGCCGCATCGTCCGGGATCTCGCAGCCGAACTCTTCCTCGAAGGCCATTACCAGCTCGACGGTGTCGAGGCTGTCCGCGCCGAGGTCGTCGATGAAGCTGGCGCTCTCGGTCACCTTGTCCGGCTCGACACCGAGATGCTCCACGACGATTTTCTTAACGCGCTCGGCGATATTGCTCATATTCAACCTCATCCGTCCTTACTGCCGGTGGTCGCGCCACCCACACCATTCGGGTGACCACGCGTCAGCACAGCGACAGCCAAACGGTCGCCGCCCGCCCCACGTACCCCGGCCAAGCCGGGTCCCGGTTAACATACTTCCCCAGCCTTGGCCAGCAAGCCGGCGGCTCCCGATGGTCCACCGTCGAGAC
>DASWSO010000388.1:0-2947 GCA_036402635.1 Xanthobacteraceae bacterium | reverse complement strand
ATCTTCTTGGTCTCGGCCATCATCTTCCACTCTTCCCGCGTGTAGCCGTCCTCCATGAACGTATCGATCTGCGGAATGACGTTGAAGGCGATGCGCTTCGGGAACTTCTTCGGCTCCACCGGATCGGTCACGAAGATGGCGCGGGTCTGCGAGAACAGCTCGTCCATCGCGTCCTTGCCGGCGCCCGAGACCGACTGATAGGTCGACACCACCACCCGCTTGATGGTGGCGTGGTCGTGCAGCGGCTTGAGCGCGACCACGAGCTGCGCGGTCGAGCAGTTCGGATTGGCGATGATGCCGCGCTTGGTGAAGCCCGCGATGGCGTCGTCGTTCACCTCCGGCACCACCAGCGGCACGTCGGAATCGTAGCGCCAGGCCGACGAGTTATCGATCACCACCGCGCCGGCGGCGACGATCTTCGGCGACCATTCCTTCGACACGCTGCCGCCGGCCGACATCAGGCAGATGTCGGTGTCGGAGAAGTCGTAGTGCTCGAGCGCTTTGACCTTCAGGATCTTTTCGCCGAACGAGACCTCCACGCCCATGCTGCGGCGGGACGCGAGCGCGACCACCTCATCCACGGGGAATTGGCGCTCGGCCAGGATGCCGAGCATCTCGCGCCCGACACTGCCGGTGGCCCCGACGACGGCGACCTTGTAACCCATTTTTAACGCTCCGAGAGCTTCGCCCGCAGTTTCTACCGTGCGATAGCGAAGCGGTAGGGCTTCTAGGCGAGAACAGTCACAAACACAACGCCGACACGGGAGGTCGGGTGCCACGGGCCGTGCAGCGGGCCGCTTTGCCTTGCTGCGGCAGCGTCAGCCAGAGACGCAGGCAGCCGTTCGCATCCGCATAGCAGGAGCGGGACATGAGCCTCGCCATCAGCCGCGCGGACGCCGTGACCGCCGTCACCTATGCCGGCACCTTCGTCCGCTATGCCTTCTATGCCGTCGCCCTGCTGGTGCTGACGCTGGTCGGCCTCGGCATCATGGTGGCGTTCAGCTACCGGCAGCAGGTCGTGCAGGTCGCGCCGGCGTTCCGGCTCGCCGCCCCAGAGCTGAACGCGCTGGCGGGACGTACCGAGGTGATCACCAGCGGGCGCATCGGCCGCGCCGAAACGCGGCATTACGGCCAGCTCTACGATCGCGATCGCGACCTGACGGTGGTGATGGTCACACCGCCGAAAGACAGCGCGCTCGACCGCGATTTCGTGCAGGAGGTCCGCACCATCGCGGCGCTCCGCAACAGCCGCGTCTCGCTGCTGCCGACCTATTACGACCTGCAGACCCGGTTCGGATCGGTGCGCGCGGCCGAAATGCATGCGGACGTGGACGGCCAACGCAAGCTCTGCCTGGCGTTCCTCAGCCGCTTCGACACGCCCGCCGTCTATCTGAAAGGCTGGCTGTGCGAGGCGAGCGGCGTGAAGGCCAGCCCCGACGGCCTCGCCTGCCTGCTCAACCGGCTGGTGCTGGATACGCCGCTCGCGGATGGCGACGCCGATACGTTCCTGCGCGCCCGCATCGCCCGGCCGGGTGCCTGCTGGGCCGCGCCGGTGACGCAGACCACCGACACCCGCCCGCCGCGCCGCCCGCCGCCCGCTTGGCGCCGCTAGTGACTTGGAGTCGGCACGCCGTCTCCGGCGAAGCGCTCAGCCGGGGAGGCGGCCCATGGCCAAGAACTTCTCGCGGCGGTCGCGCCGCACCTCGGCGCCGCCCATATTGCCGAGGCTCTTGAGCGCCGTCGCGATCGCCTGGCCGGTGGCGGCGATCGCCCGCGCCGGATCGCGGTGGGCACCGCCGAGCGGCTCCGGCACGATGCCGTCGATCACGCCGAAGCGCGCCAGGTCCTGGGCGGTGATTTTCATGTTGGTGGCGGCGTCCTGCGCCTTGCTGGTATCGCGCCACAGGATCGAGGCGGCGCCTTCCGGCGAGATCACGCTGTAGATCGCGTGCTCCAGCATCAGCACCCGGTTGGCGGTGGCGATGGCGATGGCGCCGCCGGACCCGCCCTCGCCGAGGATCACCGCCACGTTCGGCACGCTGAGCGCGAGGCAGGCGTCGGTCGAGCGCGCGATCGCTTCCGCCTGGCCGCGCTCCTCGGCGCCGATCCCCGGATAGGCGCCGGGCGTATCCACCAACGACACCACCGGAATGGCGAAGCGCTCCGCCAGCTCCATCAGCCGCACCGCCTTGCGATAGCCTTCCGGTCGCGCCATGCCGAAATTGTGCTTGATGCGGCCGTCGGTGCCGGTGCCCTTCTCATGGCCGAGGATGCAGACGCTCTCGCCCTGGAAGCGGCCGAAGCCGCCGATCAGCGCGGCGTCCTCGCCGAACTTGCGGTCGCCGGCGAGCGGGGTGAAATCGGTGATCAGCGTCGCGACGTAATCGAGGCAGTGCGGACGCTGCGGGTGGCGCGCAACCTGCGCCTTCTGCCAGGGCGTGAGCGCGCCGTAGAGGTCCTTGAGCGCCTGCGTGGCCTTGCCTTCGAGCCGCGCGATCTCGTCGCCGAGCGCGAGCGCATCGTCGCCGGACTGCATGGTGCGCAGTTCCTCGATCTTGGCATCGAGCTCCGCGACCGGCTTCTCGAAATCGAGGTAGCTCCGCATCGGCACCAAACGTCCACTGTGAAGGGGGAAGGTCGCGGCAGCGCCGGCGAGCCTAGTCTTTAGGCCTTGGGCGGTCGGTGAAGTCAAGCAACGGCGCGCCCCGACAACACCCGGTTTGCACCCGGCCGGCCGAGCCCTTACATGCGGCCGATGCCCGCCCGCTCAGCCTCATCCTAGATGCAGAATTCCGCCCCCGACCCGTGGCACGGAACCACCATCCTGACGGTCCGCAAGGGCGGCACCGTCGCGATCGGCGGCGACGGGCAGGTCTCGTTCGGCCAGACCATCGTCAAGGCCAACGCCCGCAAGGTGCGCCGCCTCGGCAAGGGCGACGTGATTGGC
>DASWSO010000387.1:0-12830 GCA_036402635.1 Xanthobacteraceae bacterium | reverse complement strand
GGGGCCGTTGACGTTGCGGCGCAGCTTTCGGGTGGCGCGCGCTTTCGCGATCTGAGAGCGTCGGCAGGTGTCCATGTTGCCTTAAGCCGAATGATGCTGCCGATGACGACCGCCGCCGATGCCGAAGCGCTGACCCATGAGCGGTGCTGGGAAGCCGTGCGGAGCCGCGACCGCAGCGCGGACGGGCGCTTCTTCTACTCGGTGCGCAGCACCGGTGTTTACTGCCGGCCGTCCTGCGCGGCGCGGCTGCCGCGGCCCGAGAATGTCGCATTCCACGCGAGCGCGGCGGCGGCCGAGCGCGCCGGCTTCCGCGCCTGCAAGAGGTGCCGGCCGGAACGGTTTTCGTCCTGAGGCGAAACGAAAACCCCGCCGTCAGGCGGGGTCCGTAAGGGCAGGGGAGGCGGCGCGGATCGGCGCCCGCGCGGCGGATCACACCGCGATGCGCTCTTCCTGCTCGACCGGCTCGCGCAGCACGTAGCCACGGCCCCACACGGTCTCAATGTAGTTCTTGCCGGAGGAGGCGTTGGCGAGCTTCTTGCGCAGCTTGCAGATGAACACGTCGATGATCTTGAGCTCGGGCTCGTCCATCCCGCCGTAGAGGTGGTTGAGGAACATTTCCTTGGTGAGCGTCGTGCCTTTGCGCAGCGAGAGGAGTTCCAGCATCTGGTACTCCTTGCCGGTCAGGTGCACGCGCTGGGCGTTCACTTCCACCGTCTTGGTGTCGAGGTTGACGACCAGGTCGCCGGTCTGGATCACCGATTGGGCATGCCCCTTGGAACGGCGCACGATGGCGTGGATGCGCGCGACCAATTCGTCCTTGTGGAACGGCTTGGTCATGTAGTCGTCGGCGCCGAAGCCGAGACCCTTCACCTTGTCCTCGATGCCGGCGAGGCCGGACAGGATCAGGATGGGCGTCTTGACCTTGGAGACCCGCAGGGAGCGCAGAACCTCGTAGCCGGACATGTCCGGCAGGTTCAGGTCCAAGAGGATGATGTCGTAGTCGTACAGCTTGCCGAGGTCGACGCCCTCCTCGCCCAGGTCGGTCGTGTAAATGTTGAAGCTCTCCGACTTGAGCATCAACTCGATCGACTGCGCGGTCGCGCGGTCGTCTTCGATCAGCAAAACGCGCATGCCAATCCCCTTCCTCGCCGCTTCGGGCTTAAGGTCGGCACCGCAGCGGCGGCCCCGGAAACGCCTTGGGAAAAACCGATTCGAAACACTACTAGCAAATGGTTAACAGAACCTGATTCTACGGCGCAAGCACTCCCTGGGCCAATTCCCCCGAATCGGCTTAAGATGCTGCCTGAGCCAGTGATTCTGGCAACGTAATGCTTCATGTTTCACTTTAAGAGCCGGCGACAACCGACTCTCATGACTCACCCTCCGTCCTGGCGGGCGAGCCATGGGTTGGTCCCAGGAACGGTGAGACGATGATTAACGAAGCGGGTAAACGGGGCGTTAAGCGCCGGCCGATCCGGCATGCTTTCTTTACGGACGAGTCACGATGAAGGCGCTGGCCGCGCAGATCGCCGAGCTCGACGCGGTCGAGCTGTACGGCCGCGTGGTCGGCGTCCGCGGCCTGATGGTGGAGGTGGCCGGCCCGCTGCATGCCATGTCGGTCGGCTCGCGGGTGCTGGTCGAGGTGCCGCGCGGCCAGCCGATCCCATGCGAGGTGGTGGGATTTTCCGGCGCGCATGCGCTGCTGCTGCCGTTCGCCCCGCTGGAGGGACTGCGGCGCGGCTGCCGCGCCGTCGTCAGCGCGGTGCCGCCGGCGGTGCGGCCCTCCGCAGCTTGGCTCGGCCGTGTCGTCAACGCCATGGGCGCGCCGCTCGACGGCAAGGGGCCGCTGCCGGCGGGCCCGTCGCCCTATCCGTTCCGCAACCTGCCGCCGCCGGCGCATGCGCGCCGTCGGGTGGGCGCGCCGCTCGATCTCGGTGTGCGCGCGCTTAATACTTTCCTGACCTGCTGCCGCGGGCAGCGCCTCGGCATTTTCGCCGGCTCCGGCGTCGGCAAGTCGGTGCTGCTCTCGATGCTGGCGCGCAATGTCGAAGCCGCCGTCTCGGTGATCGGGCTGGTCGGAGAGCGCGGCCGCGAGGTGCAGGAATTCCTGCAGGACGACCTCGGCGAGGCGGGCTTGCGCCGCTCCGTGGTGGTGGTGTCGACCAGCGACGAGCCGGCGCTGATGCGCCGGCAGGCCGCCTATCTGACGCTGGCGATCGCCGAGTACTTCCGCGACCAGCACCAGGATGTGCTGGTGCTGATGGATTCGGTCACCCGCTTCGCCATGGCGCAGCGCGAGATCGGGCTTTCGGCCGGCGAGCCGCCGACCGCCAAGGGCTATACGCCGACGGTCTTCACCGAGTTGCCGCGCCTGTTGGAGCGGGCCGGCCCCGGGATCAACCAGGGCACCATTACCGGCATCTTCACGGTGCTGGTCGACGGCGACGACCACAACGAACCGGTGGCCGACGCGGTGCGCTCGATCCTGGACGGCCACATCGTGATGGAGCGGGCGATCGCCGAACGCGGCCGCTACCCGTCGATCAACGTTCTCAAGTCGATCTCCCGCACGATGCCGCGCGCCGCCGATCCGGCCTATCTGCCGGCAATTGCGCGAGCCCGGCAGATCATGGCGACCTATTCGGACATGGAGGAACTGATCCGGCTCGGCGCCTACCGGCCCGGCTCCAGCGCGGACGTGGACGAGGCGATCGCGCTGCACGAGCCGCTGGAGGCGTTCCTCGGCCAGGACAAGGACGAGGCCACCGGGCTCGCCGAGGGCTATCGGAGGCTGGCCGGGATTGTGGAAGCCGCGGAAACCGAAAAATAACGGTGTGCTGCCAGGATCGCTTCGCTGCGGGTCGGGGCGCGGCACGCCAGGCCCGTGTCTCGGGTGGCGGCTGCGGCCTCAGACTTCGGGGAGTAACAGTCGATGAAGTCGCGTGAAACGCTGATCCGCCTGAAGAAATTCCAGGTCGATGAGAAGCGCCGCCGGGTCGCCCAGATCGAGGGCATGATCGCCGAGTTCGAGCGCATGTCGAACGATCTGGAGCGGGAGATCCAGACCGAGCAGGAGCGGGCCGGCATCCACGATCCCGGCCATTTCGCCTATCCGACCTATGCCAAGGCGGCGACGGTGCGGCGCGATAACCTGAAGCGCTCGGCCGACGAGCTGCGGGAGCAGCTGGCGGACGCCCGCGACGCGCTCGCGGATGCCTTCGACGATCTCAAGAAGGTGGAATTGCTCGACGAGCGCGACCAGCAGCGCGAGCGCGCCGTCGACAGCGCGCGCGAGCAGGCTGAGCTCGACCGCATCGGGCTGATGCTGGCGCGCTGACCCGGAACCGGCGGATTTCCTTCTACCGCGCCAAATCTGCAGTCCCAATTCCTCGAATGATCGAGCGCTCGGCGGCTGCGGCCCCTGAGCGGCGCAGCGCTTGCCGGTGAGATTGGCCGGCCGGCGCTCCTCAAGGCGTGTGTAGACTGCTACCCTCGCCCGGCGTGATATGCCGCCGGATGGGCGGAGTGGACCTGCCGCGACGATGCTCCTCAATACCCGTACCGCAGTGTTCGGCGTCGCCGCCCTGGCGTCGATCGCCCTCTCCATGTTTCTGACGCAGCGGATCTGGCGTGAGAACGGGCTGCGTGCGCTGGAGGCGATCAACGAGCAGCGGGTGCAGCTCGTCGCCAACGCGGTGCGCTCGGAGATCAGCCGGCAGGATCACCTGCCGGTGGTCCTGTCGCTGGATGCGGAGGTGCGTGCCGTGCTGGCGGCGCCCGGCGATCCGGTCCGGCGCGACCGGTTGAACCGCAAGCTGCAGCATGTCAGTCGCGAGGCCGATACCCGGGCCCTCTACGTGATCGGGCCGGACGGCGTCGTGGTCGCAAGCGACGATTGGCAGCTGCCGGATGCGTTGGTCGGACGCGAGTTGTCGCACCGGCCGTATTTCACCAAAGCCGTGGAAGCCGGCAGGGCCAGCTATCTCGGCGTCGAGCCCGCCAGCAATCAGGTCCGCTATTTCCTCGCCGAGGCCGTGCGGGATCCGAGCCTGCTTGGGGTCGCGGTGGTGCGCATCGAGTTCGATGCGCTGGAAGCGGCCTGGCAGCAGGCCGGCGAACGGGTCTTGGTCACCGACCAGAACGGCATCGTGTTCCTCGCCAGCGACCCGGAGTTCAAGTACCGCTTCCTCGGCGCGGTGCGCGAACCCGCCGATCCGGCCGAGGAGACCACGCAATATCCGCCGGCGGGCGCGGCCCCGATCAGCTTCGACGTGCTGGAACGGCGGGGTTCCGGTTCGGCCGTGCGCATCCGCGGAGCCGCCGACCGCACCAGTTACCTCTATCAGTCGATGGCGCTGCCGCAGTACGGCTGGACCATCCACCGGCTCACCGACCTGCAGGCGATCGACGCGGATCAGCGCGACGGCGCCATCATCGGCGGCGCGCTCTCGGCGCTGTTCATTTCGCTGCTGCTCTACCTGCTGCAGCGTCATCGCGCCTATGCGGATGCGCGCGAGGCGGGCGCGCGGCTGCAGCGGCAGGTGGCAGAACGCACGCGCGAACTGCAGGAAGCCAACACCACCCTGCAGAGCGAGATCGACGAGCGCCGCCGCACCGAGGAGCGCTTGCGTGCGGCGCAGAACGAGCTCGTGCAGGCCGGCAAGCTCGCCGCGCTCGGACAGATGTCGGCGGCGCTCGCGCACGAGATCAACCAGCCGCTGGCGGCGATCCGCACCTTCATGGCGAGCACCAAGATCTTCGTGCAGCGCGGCGAGATGAAGCAGGTCTCCGGCAATCTCGACCTGATCGGCGGGCTCGCCGACCGCATGGCGAAGATCACCGCCCATCTGAAGATGTTTGCGCGCCGCAGCGAGCCCGGCCGGCCCGAGCCGGTGCTGGTCGAGCGCGCGGTCGAGGGGGCGCTGTTCCTGATCGAGAGCCAGACCAAGAACTCCGGCGTGCGCATCGAGCAGGAGCTGGAGCCCGACCTCTGGGTGCTCGGCTACGCGGTGCAGCTCGAGCAGGTGCTGCTCAATCTCGTGCAGAACGCACTCGACGCGGTCGAGGCGGTGGCCGATCCGTGCATCCGCATCCAGACCCGCAGCTCCGGCGGCAGGGTCGCGATCACGGTTTCCGACAATGGCCACGGCATCCCGGCCGAGCACATCGCCCGCATCTTCGACCCGTTCTTCACCACCAAGAGCGTCGGCAAGGGTCTCGGACTGGGCCTGTCCATCACCTACGGGATCGTGCAGGACTTCGGTGGGCAGCTGAGCGCGGTCAATCGGCCGGAGGGCGGCGCCGCGCTCACCATCGAGCTGCCGCGCCATGCCGGGCAGGCGGCGTTCCGCAAGAAGGTGCTGCATGCGTGAGGGCGGGCCGATCCTGTTCGTCGACGACGAAGAGCCGATGCGCCAGGCGGTGACGCAGTGGCTCGGGCTCGCCGGCTTCGAGCTGACCGTGCACGACCGCGCCGCGCCGGCGCTCGCCGGCCTGGATGCGGACTTTCCCGGCGTGCTGGTGACCGACCTCAAGATGGAGGGGATGAACGGGCTCGATCTGCTGCGCCGCGCCCAGCAGATCGATCCGGAGCTGCCGGTGATCGTGATCACCGGCCACGGCGACGTCGAGACTGCGGTCGAAGCGATGCGGCTCGGGGCTTACGACTTCATCGAAAAGCCGTTCGTGCCGGAGCGTTTCCTCGACGTGGTGCGGCACGCCAGCGAGAAGCGCCAGCTGGTGATGGAAAACCGCCGGCTGCGCCGCGCGGTGGGCGAGCGCACGCTCAATACCCGCATCATCGGCACCTCGAAGCCGGCGGAGGAGTTGCGCGGCTCCGTCGCCGAGCTGGCCGGCGCCGACGTCAGCGTCGTGCTCTACGGCGAGACCGGGGTCGGCAAGGATTTGGTGGCGCGCTGCCTGCACGACTTCGGCCGCCGCCAGAAAGGCAACTACGTGGCGGTCAATTGCGCCGCGGTGCCGGAGACGATGGCCGAAAGCGAGTTCTTCGGGCACGAGGCCGGCGCCTTCACCAGCGCCGCCAAGGCGCGGCCCGGCAAGCTCGAACATGCCACCGGCGGCACGCTGTTTCTGGACGAGATCGACAGCATGCCGGCCGGTATCCAGGGCAAGCTGCTGCGCGCGCTGCAGGAGCGCACGGTCGAGCGGCTCGGGTCGAACCGCAGCACCGCGATCGACATCCGGCCGATCGCGGCCAGCAAGGTCGATCTCCGGGCGGCGAGCGCCGCGGGGCGCTTCCGCCCCGACCTCTATTACCGGCTCTCGGTGGTCGAGGTGGTGATCCCGCCGCTGCGGGAACGGCGCGAGGACATCCCGCTGCTGTTCGAATACTTCGCGTCATCCACCGCTGAGGCGCACGGGCGCGAGCTGCGGCCGCTCTCGGCCGCCACCCTGCATATGCTGCTGGCGCACGACTGGCCCGGTAATGTGCGCGAGCTGCGCAACGCGGCGGAGCGCTATGCGCTCGGTCTCGGCGGCGGGCTGGCGATGCCGCGGCAGCCGGCGCAAAGCGTCGGCACATCGCTCGCCGACCAGGTCGAGGCTTTCGAGCGCACCCTGATCGAGCGATGCCTGGTCGAGAGCGGCGGACGTATCAGCGCGGTGATGGAACGGCTCGACATCCCGCGCCGCACGCTCAGCGAGAAGATGGCGCGGCTCGGTCTCGATCGTCGCCGCTTCCTCGATCCGGATCGGCCGAACGCTGCCGACGAGGCGACCGCGAATGGCGGAAATCGGCCGGCGCGCTGACGCCGCTGTGCGCTGATGAGCGGCGGATCACACTGAATTATCGAGATTATTTGGAGTGGTCCGGCCGCCCGTGACGGCGGCACGGGGCTTGCGACTGCATTGTCGAGATCGCAACAAGAGGGAGCGGCGTGAGCCGACGTCCTCTCCTAGCCGGACCCAGGGCGGAAGGTTGAACGCCGTCGTCGCACTGCTGCTCGAGCCCTTCGCCGTCGCGGCGGCGGGCCTGCGAGGTCTAGGTTCGTGGGGCCACCCCCCGCGTGCGCGCGGCTGTGCGCTGGTCATGCTGACGATGCTGACGGGCTGCACCGTGGGTCCGGACTTTCACACCCCGCCGCCTCCGGCGGTGAGCCGCTTCCTGCCCACGACGGATGCGTCCGGACTCCCGGCCGGCGACACCGTGCCGGGGCAGGTGCTGGCGCGCGGCGCCCCGGTTCCGGAGCGCTGGTGGGAGCTGTTCCGCTCGCCGCAGCTCAACCGCCTGGTCGAAGACGGCATCCGGCACAATGCCGACCTGCAGGCAGCGGAGGCGGCGGTTCGCGTCGCCGTCGCCAACGCGCTGGCGCAGCGCGGCGCACTGTTTCCGACCATCAACGCCGAGTTCGATTCCACGCGCCAGAAGGTGCCGACCCGAACGTTGCAAACCAATGCGGCCTCCGGCGCCGACACCTACAGCGTCCACACCGCGCAGCTCACCATCACCTACGTCGCCGACATCTGGGGCGGCGTCCGCCGCCAGGTCGAGAGCGTCGAAGCGCAGGCCGAACTGCAGGCCTACCAGCGCGAGGCGGTCTTCCTCACGCTCACCACCAACATCGCGCTCGCCGCCATCCAGGAAGCGTCGCTGCGCGGCCAGATCGCCGCCACCCGCCGGCTGATCGGCATCCAGAACGAGCTTTTGGAGATCCTGCGCCGGCAGCACGAGAAGGGCCAGATCGCGCTGCCCGACGTGGTGGTGCAGGAGACCGCGGTGGCGCAGGCGAGGCTGTTGCTGGCACCACTGGAAAGGCAGCTGGCGCAGCAGCGTGACCTGCTTGCCTTCCTGACCGGGCGCTTCCCGTCGGAGGACGTCCGCGCCAGGTTCGAGCTCGCGTCGTTCCGGCTGCCGCCGAAGCTGCCGCTGACGCTCCCCGCCGACCTGGTGCGCAAGCGCCCGGACGTGCGCGCCACCGAAGCCAATCTGCACGCCGTCAATGCGCAGATCGGCGTCGCCATCGCCAACCGGCTGCCGCAGCTCACGCTGAGCGGCAATGCCGGCAGCAGCGCAAACGCGATCTCGCAGCTGTTCTCGCCCGGGACGTTGTTCTGGCTGGTGGCCGGCAACGCGGTGCAGCCGCTGTTCGACGGGCGCACCCGCGAATACAAGCAGCGCGCCGCCGAGCAGGCGACGGTGCAGGCCGCCGCGCAGTACCGCAGCGCGGTGCTGGCGGCATTCCAGAATGTCGCCGACGTGCTGCGCGCCTTGCAGGCCGACACGCTGTCCATCGCTGCGGCGACGACGGCGGAGCAGTCGGCCAACCGCAGCATCGATCTGATTCGCAAGCAGGTCGAACAGGGCCAGGTCAGCGCACCGGTGCTGCTCGTTTCGCAGCAGGCGTTCCTGCAGACCTCGCTCGCGCGCGTGCAGGCGCAGGCGGCGCGGCTCGCCGACACGGTCGCGCTGATCCAGGCGCTGGGCGGCGGCTGGTCGGGCCGTCCGACCGCCGGACCTGCGCTGCTGAACGACGCGGAACTCCGATCCACCACCAGTTATTAGTGTAGTACGGGCGTAAAACGATGATGTTGACCCTTCTCCGTTCCGTCCGGCGCCGCGGCTTTGCGGTCGCACGGCGCGCCGCGATCGGTGTCCTGCTGGGAGCGGCTTGCGTGCCGTTTCCGCAAGCCGAAGCCGCCAGCGCCGAATCCTCCGGCACCGTGCGGGTGACCCAGGACCAGACGCAGCAGCTGAAGGTCGTCCCGGCGCAGGTAAGCTCTTTCGTCACCCACAAGGCCGCGGTCGGGCAGATCGCGTTCAACGAGGATGCGAGCACGATCGTGCTCAGCCCATTCTCCGGCCGCGTCACGCGACTGCTTGCCAAGCAGGGCGAGGACGTCAAACGCGGCGATCCGCTGTTCGAGATCGACAGCCCGGAAGTGGTGCAGGCGCAGACCGACCTGATCGCCGCCGTGCACGCGGTCGACAAGGCGAAGGCGCAGGTCGCGCTGGCGAAACGCGTACTCGACCGGCAGACCGCGCTGCTTGCCGACCGCGCCACCGCGATGCGCGAAGTGGACCAGGCGCGCAACGACCATGCGGCCGCCGAATCCGACCTCGCGACCGCGCAGGGAAGCCTGACTGCGGCGCGCAATCGCTTGCGCGTCATCATCGGTCGCGAGACGCGCGAGGTGGAGCGGGTCGAGCGCGAGCGCATCATCAATCCGCTCATCACCGTCAACGCCCCGATCGACGGCACCGTCATCGGCCGCAAGATCGGCCCCGGGCAATACGTCCGCAGCGACGGGACCGAGCCGCTCTACGCCATCGCCGACCTGTCGACGATGTGGCTGAAGGCGTTCGTGCCGGAGGCGGACATTTCGCATGTGCGGGTCGGGCAGGAGGTGGAGGTGAAGGTCACCGCCCTGCCGAACCTCATTTTTCGCGCCCGCGTGATCGCGATCGGCGCCGCCTCCGATCAGCTGACGCGGCGGGTGGTGGTGCGATCGGAAATCCCGAATCCCGACCGCATGCTGAAGGCCGAGATGTTCGCCACCTTCAAGATCGCGGTGGGTGAGCCGGAGCAGGCGCTGGTGGTTCCGACCGAGGCGGTGGTGCGCGAGGGCGAGCTCGCCACCGTCTGGGTGCAGCAGGAGCCGCTGGTGTTCGAGCGCCGCCGCGTCAAGCTCGGCACCGAGCTGGACGGGCGCGTGCAGATCCGCGAAGGCGTGAAGGCGGGTGAGACCGTCGTCGGCCGCGGCGCGATCTTCCTCGACAACGAAGCGCAGCAGTAACGCAGCACTAACTTCCCCACCGGCCGGACCCCTCCATGCTGCGTAGTATCATCGCCTTCTGCCTGGCGCGGCGCCCGCTCGTCGTCATCAGCTTCCTGTCATTCCTGGCCCTCGGCTATGCGGCGTTCACGACGCTCAACATCGAGGCCTATCCGGACCCGGCGCCGCCGATCATCGAGATCATCGCGCAATGGCCGGGGCAGTCGCCGGAGGAGATGGAACGCTACGTCACCATCCCGATCGAGATCGCGGTCGCCAGCACGCCGGGCCTGAAGTTCACCCGCTCGAATACCGTCTACGCGCTCTCGTTCGTGCGGCTGCAGTTCGAGTACGGGCGCGACTACAACTTCGTGCGCCAGCAGACCATCAACCGGCTGAAGGATGCGAGCGTGCCGACCGGCGTGCAGCCGGTGATCTCGCCGGCCGGCGGCATCAGCGAGATCTTCCGCTACGAGCTCAAAGGTCCGCCCGAGATGGACGTCATGCAGCTGAAGACGCTGCAGGACTGGGTGGTCGAGCGCAAGCTGCGGATCGTGCCCGGCGTCGCCGACGTCGCGGTGATGGGCGGCAACACCAAGGAGTATCAGGTCGAGGTCGATCTCAATCGCATGATGGCGCGGGCGATCACGCTGCCGCAGATCATCGCCGCGATCTCGGCCAGCAACATCAACGTCGGCGGACGCACCATCTCGATGGGCGAGCAGGCCGTGAACGTGCGCGGCATCGGCATCGTCGGCTCGGTGGAGGACATCGGCAACATCGTGCTGGCGCAGCAGGGTGGCGTCCCGATCCTGTTGTCCGAGGTCGCCAATGTGCAGATCGGCTTCCGCCCGCGGCTCGGCATGTCCGGCCGCGACGAGCGCACCGACACGGTGACCGGCATCGTGCTGATGCAGAAGCTCGAGCGCACCATGGAGGTGGTGCAGCGGGTGCGCGCCGCGGTGGAGCACATGAACACCGACGGCACGCTGCCGCCGGGCGTGAAGATCGAGCCGTTCTACGACCGCGGCGACCTGGTCGCGATCACCGTCAACACGGTGCTGCACAACCTGATGTTCGGCATCGCGCTGATCTTCGTCATCCAGTGGCTCTTCCTCGGCAACCTGCGCTGCGCGCTCATCGTCGCCGCCACCATCCCGGTGGCGCTGTTCATCGCGGTGATCATCACCGTGCTGCGCGGCGAATCCGCCAACCTGCTCTCGGTCGGCGCCATTGATCTCGGCATCATCGTCGACGCCACCGTGATCATGGTGGAGAACATCTACCGGCACCTGGCGCATTACGACCCGCACACTTCGGACCCGTATCAGCGCTCCGGGGCGCGGCTGCAGCGCATCCTCACCGCCGCGGTGGAGGTGGACAAGCCGATCTTCTTCTCGGTCATCATCACCATCGCGGCATTCCTGCCGCTGTTCACGATGCAGGGGGTGGAGGGGCAGATCTTCAGCCCGATGGCCCGCACCTATGCGTATGCGCTGCTGGGCGCGGTGATCGCCACCTTCACGGTGACGCCGGTGATGGCCGCCATCCTGCTGCCCGCGCGGGTCAGCGAGGTGGAGACCTTCGTGGTGCGGCTGATCCGCAGCGCCTACCAGGCGGTGCTGGTGCGCGCCGTGCGCCATTACCGGATCGCGGCCGCGATCAGCCTCGTGTTCCTGCTCGCCTGCGGCGGCCTCGCGCTGCGGCTCGGCACCGAGTTCCTGCCCAAGCTCGAAGAAGGCAATATGTGGATTCGCGCCACCATGCCGCCGACCATCGCGCTCGAAGCGGGGCTCGAGACGGTCGCCGGCATCCGCCGCACCATCATGACCTATCCGCCGGTGCGCACGGTGATCTCGGAGCAGGGCCGCGGCGACGAGGGGCTCGACCCGGACGGTGCGTTTCTGGCCGAGTTCTTCGTGCCGCTGAAGCCGTTCGATCAGTGGCCGAAAGGGCTGACCAAGGACAAGCTGGTGACCGACCTGAGCGCGCGGCTCAACCGCGAATTCGTCGGCGTCGACTTCAACTTCTCGCAGTACATCCAGGACAACATCGAGGAGGCCGTCTCCGGCGTCAAAGGCGAGAACTCGATCAAGATCTTCGGCCGCGAGCTCGCCGAGCTCGAAGGCATGTCGAAGTCGGTGAAAGGCGTGATCGGCAACGTGCCGGGCGTCCGCGACCCGGCCGCCTTCCACCTGCTCGGGCAGCCCAACCTGGTGATCCGCGTCAACCGCGCCACCGCGGCGCGCTACGGTTTCTCGGTCAACGACATCAACACGGTGGTGCAGGCCGCGATCGGCGGCCAGGAAGTGACGCGCGTCTACGAGGGCGAGATGAACTTCGCGCTGTCGGTGCGGCTCGCGCCCGAATACCGCCGCGATATCGGCGCCATCCGCTCGATCCCGGTGGCGTTGCCGAGCAACGACCCGAAGTCGCTGCCGGCCTATATCGCGCTCGGCGACCTCGGCGAGGTGAAGCTCGAGACCGGCGCCGCCTATATCTACCGCGAGAACAGCCAGCGTTTCATCCCGCTGAAGTACAGCGTGCGCGAACGCGACCTCGGCTCGACGGTTGCGGAGGCGCAGGAGCGCGTCGACAAGGAGGTGCAGATCCCGCAGGGCTACCGGCTCGAATGGTCGGGAGAGTTCGGCGCGCTGCAGGAGGCGAAGAAGCGGCTCGGATTCATCGTGCCGTTGAGCCTGCTGCTGATCCTGATGCTGCTCTACAGCCTGTTCAACTCGGTGCGCGACAGCCTGTTGGCGCTCTCCGGCATTCCGTTCGCGGTCGCCGGCGGAATTCTGGGCCTCTACGTCGCGGGGCTCAACGCCAGCGTCTCGGCCGCGGTCGGTTTCATCTCGTTGTTCGGCGTCTCCGCCATGGACGGCATCCTGCTGGTCTCATACATCCGCAAGAATCTGGACGAAGGCCTCGGCACCGAGGAGGCGATCGTGCAGGCTGGCGAGACCCGGATGCGCCAGATCTTCATGACCGGATTGTCGGCCTGCATCGGCCTCGTTCCGGCGGCGGTGTCGACCGGCATCGGCTCGCAGGTGCAGCAGCCGCTCGCCTGCGTGATCGTCGGCGGCATGCTGCTGTCG